>JANNPM010000449.1:0-5666 GCA_031400145.1 Chryseolinea sp.
AATTTGGTCTGGCCATTCCATGTGACAACTAAAAACAATTATTAACACATGAAATCGTCATGCACTGCGTTCACCCAAAAGGATGTTAATTAACCATGCGATTCCATGTGACTACGAAAAAATCATTATTAACACATGAAATGGATCACACGAGAACGTCCGAAAATTGATCGCATAGCCTGCCCATGGTTGATCAAGCGTTTTGTCGATAAAGATGCTGAGTTCATTTACGTGCCATTCGAAAATGTACTTGAAAAAGCAAAGGAACTCGGTGCAACTCCATTTGACATTCCTAATGTTGAGTATACGCACTACGGTGACGAATGCACCTTCGACTACATTGTTACGAAGCACAGGATTAAGGACGATGCCATTAAAATTTTGTCGGTAATCGTAAGAGGTGCCGACACCGATAGACATGATATTGCAAGCCAAGCCTCTGGTCTCTGGGCAATCTCTGCCGGACTTGCCTATAACACAAAAGACGATCGTGAGCTCTTGCAAAAAGGCATGATCATCTACGATTCGTTGTACACGTGGGCAAAGTATCTTCAAAATGAAAAGCATACGCAGCACCCATTTGAAAGTACACTTCTCAACGTATATAAGAAATTTCTAGACGAGAAAAAACAAAAGAAGAATGTCCCTGAATGGGCTAAGGAATTAAAGGAGATAATTCAGGATCAGATAGACACAAATTTGACGCTAAGCTTAAAGGAAATATCTGAAAGCCTCAATGTTCACCCCTCCTACCTGTCGCGAGAATTTTCGAAGTATTTCGATAACCTGTCATTTGGGGATTACATCAGAAAGCTACGGATTGAAAAATCCCTTGAATTGCTGAAAGATCAGAGATACTCACTTGCCGAAATCTCATACCTGACTGGCTTCTCCGATCAAAGTCATTTCAATCGAATATTTAAAATGCACACTGGCAAAAGTCCTTCAGTTTACAGAAAAACCATCGCTGAAAAGTAAATACTACGCTAATCGCAATTTCGAGCCGATACCGCCGGCTGACTACTCGGTAATTCATTTTAAGCTTCATCGCCCGGGCTCTCTTGCATGCAGAACTGGCGCAAATAGTTGCCATTCTGGGGAAAAAAAATCGTCTTTTCAGCCGAGAAATCCTCAAAAAAAGTAAACAGGATACCAATTGTAAATTTTATGCTAGACTTGCAGGGTAGAGATTTTATATCATTGCAAAAAGTTTATTTATGTCAACACGTTCTATCCAGTATTTTTTAATTTCAATGTTCCTGTGCGTGCAACTGTCCGTATTTGCGCAGGCGCCAGAGAAGCACATTCATTCAAGGGAGCAGCTATGGCTTGGATACTTTAATCAAACGAGGTTTAGCAACAAGTGGGGAATGTGGGTTGATGTGCATTACCGGATGACTGATAATTTTGCTGACCGGCCATTTCAGCTTTTGTTCAGACCTGCTGTCACCTATTTCATTAAGGACAATCTTCGGCTCAATGTCGGCTATACCTTAGCGCAACATTTTCCGGGAAAAGGCCTGAATACCACACGCACAGAGCATCGGGCCTGGCAGCAAATCTGGTGGAATCAGAAATACACAGGATTTACTACGCTTCAATGGCTTCGTCTTGAACAACGATTCAATGAGAAAGTGGTAGCTGACGAAAAGCTAGATGGCTACAACTACACCTTCCGAGCGCGATACAACTTTGCATTCTTCATTCCGCTGAAGGGAAAAGAAATGGCTCCAAAAACGCCTTTCCTGGCAGTGATGAATGAGGTGTTTCTAAACTTCGGTGACAATGTAGTGTACAACACTTTCGACCAAAACAGATTCTTTGCGGGTTTTGGATATCAGTTTACCTCCCACTTGAATGGTCAATTAGGCTACATGAATGTCTATCAGCAGGAAAGTTCAGGAAACAATTACTTTTCAACGCACGTAATCCGCCTGTTTGTTTTTCATTCGCTCGACTTGAGACATAAAGAATAAAGTTATTAGCATATGAAATGGCCATGTGCCCCGTTCACCCAAAGTGTCTAAGACGCCTTTTACAACTCGGCAAGATACGTTCAAGACGATCATACTTGGCCGCCTAAGTAAATTCCTCAAATGGAAATCACAGCAAAATATTCCCTCAAAGATCTGATCATCTATTTTCTCAAGCTTGGCACCTGGGGATTTGGAGGCCCGGTTGCACTGGTTGGATACATGCACCGCGACCTCGTTGATGACAGGAAATGGATCAGCGAAGAAGATTATAAAGAAGGCCTCGCACTATCTCAGCTCGCACCAGGCCCCCTTGCTGCACAACTTTCAATTTACATCGGCTACGTTCACTATAAAATTCCTGGAGCAACACTTGCCGGGATTGCTTTCGTAATGCCTTCGTTCCTAATGGTGTTGGGAATTGGTTACGCTTACGTTGCCTACGGAGGCCTACCATGGATGCAAGCAATATTCTATGGCGTTGGCGCTGCCGTAATTGGCATCATCGCTATCGGCAGTTACAAGCTAACAACGAAGAGCATCGGTAAGGACAAACTGATGTGGGCAATATTTATCGTACTGGCGATAACGACGTTTATCACGGAGCAGGAAATTCTATGGCTTATTCTCCTTGCCGGTTTTGCAGTGTGGTTTACAAAAGCTCCTCCGAAATGGTTAAGCTCATCTGCTAATGGAGCTCTTCCTACACTACTCCTGCAACTCCAACCTGTAGCCACACAGTCCAAATTGCTAGAAATCGCCTGGTTCTTCGCAAAGGCAGGAGCCTTTGTATTTGGAAGCGGACTAGCAATTGTGCCGTTTCTTTACGGCGGTGTTGTTAAGGAATACGGGTGGCTGAATGAACAACAATTCCTCGATGCCGTTGCAGTTGCCATGATTACGCCCGGACCTGTTGTAATTACGGTGGGCTTTATTGGGTATCTGGTCGCAGGATTTTGGGGAGCAGTGGTTGCCGCATTGGCTACTTTCATTCCATGCTATTTGTTCACCGTAATTCCGGCACCTTACTTTAAGAAATACGGAAAGCATCCCGCGATCAAAGCGTTTGTCGATGGTGTAACCGCTGCAGCTATAGGAGCGATAGCCGGAGCTGTTTTGGTCCTAGCAAAGCGAACACTTACAGATATTCCTACGGTGCTAATTTCACTTTCAACGGCGGCCATTCTATTCAGGTTCAAAAAGTTACAAGAACCCTTTGTTATACTTGCCGCTGCTGCTTTAGGAATTGCGCTGAAGTTGTTGCTTTAAAGTCTATACTACAAGATTTCCCCAATTTTTGCCTGCTTTAGTCAGATAGAGGCACTTTTCTCGTGATCCTGGCAGAATTACCCCATAGTTTAGTCAGATCTGCCACCCGCTCTCTAACAGCGCCTACCCTACATTTGCTACTGTCAAACTCAAATAACAAGAACATGAGCAAACTAACGGGAAAAACAGCTGTCATATTTGCAGCAAGTGGTGCCATCGCGGGGGCTGTAACAAAAGCTTTTGCGGAAGAGGGTGCCTTTGTTTATGTAACAGCGAAAGACCTAGCATCTGCTGAAAAGGTAGCCTTTGAAATTGAAACTGGAGGTGGCAGATCGAAGGCTCTTCAAGTTGATGCATTAGATGAATCTCAGATCGATTCAGCCTTTCAGCAAGCCGCATCAGCGCGCGGTAAAATTGATATTGTTTTTAATGGCATCGGTATCCGCCCAAGCCAAAGTCAATACGGTACCCCATCTTCAATGGTAAGTTTTGATAATTTTCTAAAGCCGCTTTCTACGATAGTGGGTTCACAGTTCCTTACTGCTCGTAGCGCCGCCAGGTACATGAGTCAAACTAAGTCAGAAGGAACTATTCTTACCCTCACTTCCAGTTTATCAAGATCAAAAATTCCCTTCATGGCCGGAGTGACCGCAGCCAGTACGGCGGTTGAGGGATTAACCAGGAGTCTTGCGGCAGAATTTGGCATGCTTGGTATTAAAGTGATTTGCATTAATCCCACAGGCTTAGGTGAGACACGCACCATTCAGGAGACTGTTATTGCTAATGCAAACACGATCGGAATACCTGTGGATGTATTCACTGCTCAGTTAGCCCAGGGATATTTGCTCAAGAAATCACCGTCATTAAAAGACGTCGGTAAAGTAGCGGCATTCCTGGTCTCCGATGCAGGGGCCGCATTAAACAGTCACATCATCGATGTGGATTTTGGAAACATGTCAGTAATCTAACAATAGACGTAACTGAGGGTACAAACCATGAATCTTCAAACCATTACTGTACACGAAGTATTTTATAATGTGACAGCTTCAACGCTTTTTGAGTTGTATACGCATGCGGACAAACATGCCGATGTTACTGGATCTCCAGCATTGATTACTGATAAGTTGGGTGAGCCCTTTAATCTATACAATGGATTTTGTTTTGGAGAAAATATTGAGATCAAAAAAAATAAGTTAATTGTTCAGGCGTGGCGTACGGAAGACTGGCCAGATGATTTGGACGATAGTATTCTGGTGATTCGTTTTATGGAAGACGGTAAAGACACACATCTGTATTTGACGCACGCCGATCTGCCGGAAGGAATGGCCGAACCGTTACGTAATGGATGGGAAGAATTCTATTGGAAAAAGTGGAGAACCTATCTAAATCAACAGAAAGAATAATTCAATCCATATAAATCAATTATTAACAATCAAACATCTAAAAACATGACACAGTATCATTTAAACTTCCACCATTTTCCGATTCCTGCAGGAGTAAAGCCTTCACCAAAAGAGTTTGAAGCCATTAATAAACAGTGGCAAAAATATATCGGACAAATTGCAGGCCAGGGAAAATTTGTAGGCACGCAACGCCTTGAGCAACGTGGAAGTATTATTGGCCCCGACGGAAAAGTGACTGATGCGGTTGCTGAAGGGAAAGGCTTAATTGTTGGAACACTCACGCTTCAGGCAGAGAATCTGGAGGAAGCTATAGAAATAGCCAAGGGTTGCCCTGTTTTGGCAATGGGCGGTAGCGTTGAAGTTCGTCCGGTAGTTCCATTCGAAGTGTAATAAATTAAAATTAGCAGTCTGTGATTTCACAGACTGCTGCAAATTATAAACCAACAAACCAACAATTATGAATTCAGTATTGAGTATCGGTCGCTATTTATTCCCGCTATCATTTCTGCTTTACGTAGGACTTCATTTTGGTCAGCCTGACATCGGAGCGTCTTTCATACCTTCATTTATTCCGTTCCCGTTGTTTATGAACTACTTCACCGGAGTGCTCATCCTATTATTTATCATGAGTTGCCTGATCGGAAAGTACGATAAGTTGGCGACGTCACTCATGGCACTTTATGTACTGGTCATGATTCTGCTGGTACATATTCCTAGGGCAGCACAATACGAGAATGACATGCTTAACATCTTCAGGAATATTATGACAATTGGAGCATTGCTCGTTTACGCAAAGTATGTGACCAAAGACAACCGAATCATTGGTTAAAACTATTTTCAAAGGCATGTGTGTGGTCGGAGTAGATGAAAAAAATACATGACAGCTACAATGAATACAAGACTAAAGGTAACATCCGTTAATAAGTGAGAGTTAAAAGCCTGTTTCGGACAAGTAAGCAGGCACCAATTGTACCAGCTTTATTGCCGAGATGAGACATTTTAATCTGGGTATCGTTATTTA
>JANNPM010000499.1:0-4458 GCA_031400145.1 Chryseolinea sp.
CAAATCTATTTTTGATTTTTCCTTGGCTGAGGCAACCACAACAAGACATATGTCTACAGCCGAGGTTGCAGAGCGACTTGAAGAGCAAAGCAGAGAGACTAGTAAGACATTCAAAATTTCATGCTATACAGAAGTTGTCACGAAAATTAGCAAACTAAGCAGCGTGATTAACGATGTAGCGAAAGATTACGACCTGATTGTGATGGGAACTGATGGACCAGATAATCTGTACCAGTTCTTTGGAGGAAGCAATACGTACAATGCCATCGTTAAAAGCCAGACACCGCTCCTATGGATTCCTGCAGGCTGCACGTACAGCAAAATAAAATCTGTGGTCTATGCCTATGATTATTTGTACCAAAGAAATCTACCTCTCACCAGACTGATTCCTTTTCTAAAAGCTTCTAATGGCAAGCTTACAGTTTTGCAGGTTATAGAAGAAGCGTACAGCAAGGTAGCAGAGGATGATTTGAAAGAATTACAAATTATTATCAAAAATTTCTATCGTGATGACTTAAATTTCGAGTACGAAACCATTCAGTCTTCTGAAATTGCCCAAAGTATAAACAGCTACATTCTAAAAAATAAGTCAGATGTTTTGGCTCTGTGTTTTGAACATAGAAATCTTATTGAGAGAATTTTTCACAAGAGCATTATCAAGAACTTTAGCGTGGTGTCGGATTACCCCGTTTACGTTTTTCATCAATAATATTAAAGACATTATGACGATAATCATTCAAGTCACTGACACTGATTGTGGAGTATCTATTAAATACAACCTAAATTAGATCCAGTAATTCGGCTCAGGAAATGAAATAATGTGTCATGAAAAAATCTGCTCGGTTTAATGATTTAAGTGAACTTCTCAAGTCAATGGGTTATTATCAATACAGAGTCCCTTTGTATTCTTTGAATTGGCAAGTTGTCAATTACAACGCAATGGATAAATACTTGGGTCAGATCTTAATAGAAAATCTCAAAAGAAAATAACAAACCCTAATACAATGGCTTACTATTCGCGCAAATTGAAACTTCCATTTCAGGATGTCTTAAATAAGGTTACTGAAAATCTAAAGCAACAAGGTTTCGGCATCATAACCACAATAGATGTTCAGGATACTTTTAAGCAAAAACTGAATATCGGTTTCCGGAATTATAAAATCCTCGGAGCCTGCAATCCGCAATTTGCATATAAAGCAATAAGCATGGAATCTCACATTGGTGTTATGCTTCCGTGTAATGTTGTTGTACAAGAACATGAGAACGGTGAAATAGAAGTATCGGCACTCAACCCTCTTGAAACTATTGACAATGTTTTCAGTACACCACAGCTTTTGGAACTTGCCACCGAAGTTGGAAATAAACTCCGAACTGCCATTGATGACCTTCATCGTGAAATCCATGAAGAACGTGCCGAAGCTTTACCAACAGGGCCACAAAAGGTATGACAACACCTATGCAGAGAAGAATTTATGTGATTAAGGCTTATATAAAACCAAGTAGATCACACCAAAATGAAAATTCAGGCGTCTTTCTTAAGCTTATGGCGCACCAAGTAGGCATAGCTATACAGTAATTGGCTTTAACAGCATTAGTTCTTCAAGGTCAGTTTCGATATGGTCATTTTGTCTATTGTCAGAAAATTCCTTCAGGATCAATACTGCTGAACTAATTATTTTTTCCTTCAGGGTTTTACTAAAAGGTAGAGAATGAATTCTAAAATAATCAAAAAAGCTTGTTAAAGCATGATCTGGACGCATTGAATTGTCAATTGCATACCTGACACCGGCATGAATACAATCAACAAGGTGCATATGCAAAACGGGATCGCCATTTGTTATGGG
Source organism: Chryseolinea sp. (assembly GCA_031400145.1). GTDB lineage: Bacteria > Bacteroidota > Bacteroidia > Cytophagales > Cyclobacteriaceae > Chryseolinea. The sequence goes on from JANNPM010000499.1 coordinate 1,845, forward strand.
CTTCCATATCCTTTCTATCACGTCTGTGAGTTTCACAAGTTCGGTAGAGGACGATTTTACTTTTCCAGAAGCAAGGGCATAGAACAGATAGCCGATGTGCTCATAAATATTTTCATAACTCATTTTCATAGTCAAGCGTTAGAAACTTTGATAGGGCTCAACAAAACTTCCAGGATCAGAATAACTGTTGCGCATAAGACTTCATTGGTGAGAATGCTGTGGCGGAAAAGAAGTCCTTAAAATAAGGTCCTTTAAGTGAGGTTCACCGATATTTTCTGAAAGCATTATTTGCATATTACTCGTTTCAGAAAAATAGTAGTATCGTCTCTCCCTGGGTTTTAGATTTCTTTACCTTCCAGAATTGTTTTAAGAAGTACCGCAAACGTTTCATGTATCTTATTATTGATCGCTTCTGCAAGATCTTCACTCTTCCTAGAAATATTTTTTCTCGATTTGTCCCCTTTGCCAGGAGCCAATAAATTCCGATCACTGTTCCCGCAGCAATGCCGGCCAGCCACCTAATAAAGTTTTACCTGTTGTCATTATGAGTGCAAGTTAGGGTGGCAGAAACAGCTGAGCGATGATGATCGTCATTCGTTGAACAGAGATTTATCAGGCCGAAATATAGTCGCGCATTAAACCAAGGTATTTCTTTACTTCCGCCAAATGAAACTGAAGTTCTATATCATTTTCGGCTTGAGTGGCGCTCATTGCATGCACTTTTGCCCTGATATTTGCTCGAAGGCATTTGAAATAATTGAAGATGATAACATCTTCCTTTAGTTTGAAACAGTTAAATATTTTGTTGTATTCCGACAGGAACTTATTCGCCAACGGCCCACGGTTGTATGCCTCAAGGTCCATGCAAAGAAATGCAATTTCATAGAGCACATCAATTTGGCGAAAAAACTTATTAAACTCAATACAATCAAAAATAACAGGCTTGCGATAAAGAAATATATTTCCACTATGCAGATCTCCGTGCACATCTCGTTTAAACCCTTCGTCAATGCGGAATTGGAATCGGTTCTGATGATGCTTTAGGAAGGTATTACTCCATTGGATACTTTTAGCAATAATACCTCTGTACTCAGCTTCTCCATTCTTAATAAGAAATTTTTCGATTCCATGGATTTCATTAAACAAATTCCTGGCTTCCGAAAGTACAAAGGGTGAATAGATTGGCTTGCATGTTCTATGAAGAGAGGAAACAACTGAAGCCAACGAAATTATATTACTATTTCTGACACCACCTTGCTTCAATACGTTATCCATTCGCTTTGTTACCGCCATTCTTTTCATTAGAACCGCGTAATCAATAATCCGCCCTTTCTTACCTCCGATAATATATTTTGAACCAATAATCCTGATCGGAACAACAGAACGATATATGTCTGTAAATCGCCTGTTCAGAATTATTTCATCATTGCATCTTTCATTTCTTAGTTTCAATGTTGAAAAATCAAGAAAAGAATGCTTAACAGGCTTTTTGATTTTAAATACTACCTTCCTGGTTAGGATCACCCAGGAAATATGAGTTTCATCGATTCTTCCTCTCACTTTCTTTCCTTGAAAGATACCGTCCTTGGCCAACAATATGATCTCACTTTCCTTCATCAAAGATATAATCTTCAGCCTTCTTCAGCATAATCCGGATGTTGTTATCAGTTGACTCTAGCATTAAACAAGGTACTGTTATCGGTTCAAATTGATCCCTGATTTTTTTGTACACTTCGAAATCCGCCTCACTATCCTCTCTAGGCATTTGTGTTCGCTTTCTTATCACTTTTTCATTAGCATAAATCCAGATAAAATACAATGGCACTGATAGCCTTGTTGCTAACTCTGTAAACAGCAAACGCATACTCCGGTGAGAAAATGTCGCGTCAATCACCACACGTTTTATGGAATTAATTAATTCTGATTCAGCTAATGAGACAAGCTCTTTGTAAACATGGAGTTTATCTTCAATAGTATACCTACCTGACGCACGTGTGAACTTTCGTACTTTATCACTACTAAACAAAATGGCATCAGTTTCTCCTGCCAACTTTTTAGCAAAGTAGGTCTTACCTGATCCGGGAAGTCCTCCAACCAATACTATCATGACTGTTTTGCCGTAAAATACTATACCGACAACTATCCCCAATCTATCAAACGCTTGAACTGCTCCAGGTCAATGATCCGTTCCGTAAACGCAAATACTTCGCTTTTTACTACTCAAATTTGTTCACAAATGAAGCAAAATTATTTTGAAGCTTTCCATGCTTTCTTTATGATCATGTGGCCCTCAAAATGAATGTCTTATAGGCTGTCGTTGCAATTTATTTTAGTACAACCTGCAAAGTTTTCAATTGATTTAACATGACAAAGATCATCTTCATGGATGATGGTTGTTACTAATGGCTCCATCCAAGAGCCGGTTTCAATTACCTGATGAAGGAACCTTTGACCAGACCTAACGAGGTGATCAATGAGCTCATGCGCGAAACTCATCAAATACTTGACTCCACAAATTCATCGCACCTCAGAGATATTCTGAGCATTGGTTGTATTCAAAATATCAATGCTTACAAAATTACCAACTACCGATTTGCTTATATAATCGCTGTTG
>JANNPM010000516.1:0-2005 GCA_031400145.1 Chryseolinea sp.
CCGCAATCCGGATATTACGTGAGCCACTCGCCACGTCATGTTCTGAACATGCCTAAGGTATGTGAACCGCTTGACGACGCGTTTCCAGTTACGATCGATGATATGATCAATAGCGTTTATGTCGATCTCAATTCCAGAAAGCTTCTCAACTTTTCAATGGCAGTGCCATCGCTGGACTTACTTCCTGTTGCCAAGTTAAATAAAGCGATCATACATTCTCTCCGGGAATCTGAAACCTGCTGCCTGCACTATGAACATATCCAAGGCAGTGTTGAGTTGCGTAAACAAATCGGCAGACAAGCATTCAACTGGGGGGGTACACCAAGTGAGGGCGACATTGTTGTTACCGCAGGTTGCGTTGAAGCGCTATCGCTGTGCATCAAAGCGGTGACGAAGCCTGGCGATGCGGTAGCTATTGAGAGCCCGACCTACTTTGCCATATTCCAATTAATGGAGAGTTATGGTCTGAAAGTAGTAGAGATACCGACAGATCCTGTTCAAGGGTTGGACATTGACTACCTTGAACAATCCATTCCACGGTTTAATATTAAAGCATGCCTCGTCGTCAATAATTTTAATAATCCCCTGGGCAGCTGTATGCCGGATGAGCGGAAGCAGCGTCTGGTTGAAATCCTTTCCTGCAGCGACATCCCCCTGATTGAAGATGATATCTATGGGGAGCTGTATTTCGGAAAAACGCGCCCTAAAACCTGTAAGACATTTGATAAGAAAGGATTGGTATTGCATTGCGCTTCGTTTTCAAAGTCTCTTGCGCCAGGATACCGCATCGGCTGGACGATCCCCGGAAAATTTAAAGATGCGGTCATTCGTCTGAAGCACATGCATACCGTGTCAACCAACTCGCTCGCACAAGCGGCAGTTGCCAATTTTCTTAGCAATGGTCGTTTTGAATTACATCTCCGCCATCTTCGAAAAGCCTTGCACACCCAGTCTCTACGGTACATTCATGCGGTCTGTGAGTACTTCCCGGAAGATTCATTGATCACGCGGCCTCAAGGCGGCTTTACGTTGTGGATCGAAATGAATAAGAAGGTAAACGCTTTTAAACTTCATAAGCGCGCCCTGCGACACAACATTGGAATTGCACCCGGACAGATATTTTCATCACAAGGAAGGTTTGAAAATTGTTTCCGGCTAAGTTATGCTGAACCATGGAGCAGTAAGATAGAGGAGGGGATAAAGACGTTGGGGAGCTTGATGGTGGAGGAGCAGAGTGAGAAGTGAAGAATTTATTGCAATCGTTGTAAGCTTCCAGTGTGACGATAAAATTACATCCGTTAACCATTTCGAAGGCGTTGCGTTAAATTTGTTAAAATATTACCCGGGAAAAAATAATTCCGGATACAATAAATAAACTATGGATGCAATTCAATTTGTTGGACTGGCGGCCGGAATGTTGACGACGATTGCCTTTTTGCCGCAGGTAATCAAAACGTGGAAGAGCCGTTCTGCCAAAGATCTTTCTTTGGGCATGTTTTCGATGTTTTGTCTAGGCGTTGCGTTATGGCTTGCTTACGGCTTACTCGTTTGGGATATTCCAGTAATCGCAGCGAATCTGCTGACGCTAATGCTTGCTTCAACGCTGCTATTCTTTAAGCTTCGCTTCAAAGAGTGATTTGACTCCACGAGATCGCTTTATACGCGCGGTGAAGGAAATAGCCCGCCAACAGCTGCAACGGAATCAGTGGAATCAAAAGGATCGGGTTAACTACCGATAAGAAATAATGAAAGGCGGTCACAACGCCGATTATCAGGAGCAGGATTACGCTGCGGGCCATATTGCCGGTCTGCATGCGAATGGCCGGTGCCTTTGATAAAGGCAAAGAGTGTTTCTCCATTATGGCAATGAGCATGAGCATGAGGTAGTTGTTGATCCCCGCGACGATTATGTCGCCAATGGCGTCAATGCCCATAACGCCCGCGACGACAATACTTATAACGAAGTAGCCGACGACGAACAGCCTTGCGAAAATCGCTTTGATCA
>JANNPM010000533.1:0-6966 GCA_031400145.1 Chryseolinea sp.
TGCGTTATTAACCCGCGCGTGTCACGCCAGATTTCAGGACCTGTCGTCTTGTAATGCATGCCAAAGTTGCCTGAATTCCCGAACTGGTCAAGCATATAATACCCTTCCTTTCTCGACATCTCCTCCGCCAGCTCACGGGAATATTCGATACTTCGTTCGGCAGGTGTAAGTATAACTTTTGCGCCATACGCTTCCATAGATAAAACCCTTTCGCGGGTAGCATTGTCAGGCATGATCAACGTCATTTCAAGTCCCATGATACTTGCGATCATGGCGAGGGAAATGCCTGTATTACCACTAGTAGCCTCAACTAATTTATCACCTTTTTTTATCAGGCCCCGATCCAGGGCACCCGTTATCATACCATATGCCGCACGGTCTTTAACACTCCCTCCCGGATTATTTCCCTCAAGCTTTCCATAAAGCTTAACAGATCGATTAGCAGGAATATGTTGCAGTTCCACAAGCGGCGTATTGCCAATTAATTCAGTCAGCTTCATTTTGAATAAAAGTCAGATCAAATCCCTTCTTTAAAGACGACGAGGTCGATCTCGTTTGTATTACCATTGTACATTCTGGCCTGGTAGTAAATTTTAGACTGCGGCGGAATGCTGCTTGTAAGCCAAACATTTCCGCCGACTATACTATCATGGCCCACCACGGTTTCTCCGCCCAGAATGGTTGCTCCCGCGTATACCACCACGTTGTCTTCCAGTGTTGGGTGACGCTTCTTCTCAGCATCGCCCTTGTTAACGCTCAATGCCCCCAATGTCACGCCTTGATAAATCTTTACATGATTACCGATAACGGACGTCTCTCCAATAACGACTCCAGTGCCGTGGTCAACGCAAAAATGTGAACCTATGATTGCCCCAGGATGAATGTCGATCCCTGTTCTGCTATGCGCGTGCTCGGTGATGATACGCGGAATCCCCTGCACGCGCAGTGTATGAAGCTCATGAGCAATCCTGTATGCAGCGATAGCGTAGAATCCGGGATAAGTGCGGACAACCTCCTCCCGGCTTTTTGCAGCAGGGTCACCTTCATACGTGGCAGTAACATCCAATTCAAGCAAATCATAAATTGCAGGAAGTCGCTTAAAAAACTCTTCTCTTAATTGCGATGGATTTGCCGTTCCCCGGGTTGGATTGTGTCTCAGAATTCGTTCAAGTTCACCTTCCAGTTTCGTCCACAATTGTTCAAACTCGGTTTCCGAGAGCGAGGCCAACTGAGCGAAGTCGGCGAATAGTGCGCCCAATAATTCGACGTAGAAAGCAGACACCTCCGAAGGTGCGGGACACGTCGGGCATGTCTGATGAGCGTGGTAAAGCCGTCTTATAAAATTCTTATCCATGTTCCTTTCCTATAACGCTTCCGCAGAAGGCTTAGTTTGTCTTAAAATAGGGCTATTTGAAACAAATACGCAAATGCATTCTGCAGATCATTGGCGTGGCGAAGTTATAACTGCCCATTCTATAAAATGCCTAAGCAAGCTTACGGTCGCCAAGTCCTTTGCCTTCACGCCAATTGTTGCACGATAGGAAACTCCGGGACTGAAACGCATCCACCAGAAGACATTAACGTCTGCCGAACATTTCAACCATTCCGCCATTAAATGTTGAAGTTCCCCGCTCACGCGATAACTTTAGTATTGGAAGACGCTCCATTTTATATGTTTTAACAACAGTTTTTCGTCACCATACAGGTATTGATGATCCGTATATTTGCCTGACTTTAACGAGTTACGGGTTCACCTTAAGCGCGTCGGTTATCTTGAAATGGATATTTGTAAAACATTATTCCTATGCGCAGGAATAAAAGTTCGTTGCTCGGATGAAGTTTACGGGAATCACTGTTAAATATTTAACCGATCTGACAGAAATCACGTGGCACCGATGACTAATATCATGATGGGAACAAGTTAACTTTCCCAAATTTGAAGAATCAGACAGACGGACCACGAAAGGTGGTCAAAAGCCTACGGCAAAGTCACGCAATACTAACGGTATCTTTTCGCTTGATTTTTTTTGAATAAAGAAGTGGAAATTTGAATGATAAACGACATTTACACAAGGATATGGAAACTATCTCCGGCTGTTAAGCAGCAGAAGTCATATGCTGAGCTGACAGACCTTACCAAGGAGCTTATTTCTTTGTATGATACGCAGGGAAGGTTATGCGGCGACCCATTTAATGCAACGCGTGAACGAGTGTTGAGTCTGCCCGTCGATAAGCTTAGACCTTTGCTGAAAGACAGCGTTTGTTTGCTCACTGGCGGTCAAGGCTGCGTCGGTACTGCCCTTCTTGAGGAGCTTTTGAAATTTGATGTGCGGGAGATCGTTATCATGGATATCAAGCCTGCCCCTGAATCCAGCATATCTGAAAAAGTAAGATTTGTTACGTGTGACGCCCGTGATTACGAAAGTGTACTTTCGATCTTCAAAAAGTTTCAACCCAATATCGTATTTCATGCAGCCGCACAACGAAACCCCGGTTTGGCCGAATACCAAATTTATAATACCATAACTACCAATGTACTTGGAACACTGAATATCGTGAGGGCATGCGAGGCTTCTGGTAGCGTCACCCAGTGCGTATTTTCTTCAACTGGCAAGTCGAGCCGATACCTTACCGAAGAGATTTACGCCGGCACCAAGAAGATGTGTGAATTCATTCTCGATGCTTACGCCAAGAGAAGCAACGTCCGTTATTGCATGGTCAGGTTTACCCATATTCTCGACAACAGCCTCATGAATCAGCACCTTTTGAGTGAATGCGAGCATAATGATTATATCTCAGTCCACTGCCCGGGGAAATTTGTAACGGCACAAAACGTAAGGGAGGCAGCCTACTTAATGCTGAATACATTGGTGTATTCAGAACTCAAGCAATGCAAGTTCCTCCTCGTCCGCAACCTTGAATGGCCGGTCGAAAGTTTAGAGATGGCCCTATACTACATCAAGCGTTCCAAAAGGGACATTCCAGTTATTTTTATGGGTAATCCGGTCGGTTACAAGGAAAAGTTTTTCCGCGGACAGATGGATTGGTCAAATCCTCAGGAACTCAACCTGTTGATTAATGTTTATGAGCAACGGTACCGAACCTATAATGAGGACAATGACATTATTATCTCGCACATTGCGCCGATAAACAGCAAGCTTGTACATATAGCACTCGAAAAAATTTCTGCGGCAACAAATGATGATGAAGCACAAAACGCACTTTTCGGGGGACTGGAGGCAATCGTCCGCGATTCGCTAACCCGCGTGGACAAGCAGGACACTGTAAACATACTGAACTGGGGATTACAACAGAAGTTTCTTGAAGCTGAAAATGCGAAGATATCCGACTATGGCGCAATCATTCGAATGATGTTTGAGTCCTTAGAAGACAGCGAACACTATCGGCAGGTTGAGAGCTTGCTCTATCAGAAAGCATAATACTCAGATCGGCTCATGCAATTGGAGTTGTATATTGAAAAGCAGCTAGTGAAAAAAATGATTATCAACGTAGAGGCTTTTCCTGAAGAAATCTGTGGTTTCCTGTTTGGGCATGAATCGCATGCACGCATGATCACTGGCATAATGGCCGCCCGTAATGCATCTACAGAAGACAGGTTCAAACATTTTGCCATCGATCCGCTCGACTTCTTACACGCGGAAGACTACGCGACAGACAATAACCTTGAATTCCTCGGAATTTTTCATTCACACCCAAATCACCCCGCCATTCCTTCTGAGAGTGATAGGATAGCGGCACAACCGTTCTTTAGTTATGTCATTCTTTCTGTCATACAGCAGAAATTTTCTGATATAAAGTCGTGGCGCCTGAATAGCGAAAGCAAATTCGAAGAGGAAACAATCATTCAATATTGATAATTACACTCCCTAATTAATGGCTATTGTATTCATACCAACCCCGCTACGTAAATTCACAGGTAATACGTCAAAGCTCCAGATAGCAGGCGGTACGGTCAGCGACGTAATTGAAAATTTATCTTTGACCTTTCCTGAGCTTAAGCGCCACCTTGTTAACGCTGACGGTAGAATTCCTGGTTTCATAAACATCTTCGTTGACGACGACGATATCAGAAACCTGCAACAAGAGCAAACACCAGTAACGATTACCACAATTGTAAGTATAGTGCCCGCCATCGCGGGAGGTATCAGATAAATAATAACGGCACCAGTATGAGCTACGAGAGCATTAAGTTTTCAAGGGAGGAGCTGTCGCGTTATAATCGTCATATTATTATCCCGGAATTCGGTCTTGAGGCACAACAGAAGCTAAAAGCTTCACGTGTATTGGTAATCGGCTCGGGCGGACTCGGGAGCCCTGTTCTGTTGTATCTGGCCGCGGCCGGTGTTGGCACGATTGGAATCGTTGACTTTGATGTAGTGGATGACAGCAACCTTCAACGGCAGGTGTTGTTCGGCATGGAGTCAATAGGAGAACCCAAAGCGGAGGCTGCAAAAAAGCGCCTTGAGTCGCTTAATCCATTCATAATGCTGAATGTTTACAACATCCAGCTCACTTCGAAAAATGCTATGTCAATTATCAGTGACTATGATGTCGTTGCCGACGGAACCGACAACTTCCCGACGCGATATCTCGTGAATGATGCATGTGTGCTTCTTGGAAAGGTAAATGTTTATGCATCAATATTTCAGTTCGAAGGGCAAGTATCAGTCTTTAACTATAAGAATAGCAAAGGAGAAACAGGCCCTAATTACCGTGACTTATATGCCACTCCTCCCCCTCCAGGCCTGGTGCCAAGTTGCGCGGAAGGTGGAGTTCTCGGGGTATTGCCCGGGATAATTGGTAGTCTTCAGGCGCTTGAGGTGATTAAGGTGGTGACAGGCGTGGGCGATGTACTGAGTGGAAGGTTCTTCAGTTTCGACGCACTCACCTTTGACACACGAACTTTTAACATCCGTCGAAATCCGGAAAATCCGCTCAACGGTGAAAATCCAACATTGAAAGAACTAATTGATTATGAACAATTCTGCGGTGTAAAGGCCGTCGAGAAAAAAATAAAGGAAATTAATGCGCAGCAGTTGCACGAGTGGCAAGTGCGTGGGGACGATCTGCAGATCATTGATGTTCGCGAGCCGCATGAATACGAGATCGTCAACATTGGCGCAGAGCTAATGCCCCTGGGCACGATACTTCAGCATGTAGACAGGATCAGCCGTTATAAGAAAGTTGTCGTGCAATGCAAGACGGGAAACAGAAGCGGCAAAGCAATTCGTGCGCTTGAAGAAAAATTCGGCTTTGACAATCTTTATAACCTAAAAGGTGGAATTCTTGGTTACATTGATGACATCAAGCCGGAGCTCACGAAGTATTGATTACCCGGTTAATTCTTGTTCCAGTATATTTTAAGGTTATGAGTCGCCCTCCCCGAAGCGATAACATCTTTCTTTCCGTCCCCATCAAGGTCGGCAAGCTGAAGATCTTCACAGGCGATTTCATTATCATCGATCCAATAGCTTGACCATTTGTTGTTTCCGCCGTCTTGTTCGACGAAGATCTTAATGCCTGTCTTCCTTTTTGAATCTGGCTCACGCCATCCTACAACGATCTCCACTGATTTTTTTCCCAGGAGATCCCCAACACCAAGTGCGTGGCCCTCATTAAAGTCAGCGGCCAGGATTATCTTTTCGTTTTTGGCATTGTAAATGGTCAGGAAATTGCCGTGCATAGGTTCAATGCCAGCAATGAAAAGAGGCGTGTGCTGTTGTGAAGCGATTCTGATCTCGCCGAAACTACTGCCCTGTGCGACCCATTCGTTGCCTGGCTCAGAAGCCCACTTCGACCCGCTGAAATTGAAGATCTTTATTCCTTCCTTACCTCCGACATATAGTGTCTCTCCCTGCCCCCGCATAATGACGTCCAGATTGTGCGTTAGATGCATCGTGGTATCAACGCTAAACAGTTTCCATTTAGCCTTTGGATCTTTAGGCCTCTCATAGGAAATAACCCTTACACCCCTCCCCTTGCCATCCTTGTTTCCTACTCCATGCAGGGGGAGCACGACCAGGTGGAATTTGTTCTTGGCTACTTTGACCCATCGCATTCTGTGCACCGTGGGTTCATGGTGCAATTCGATCGGGGTCCAGCGCTGCGTGGGATCACTTGGTCGAATGAGATAGTGGACTGATCCTGACTTGAGGGTATCGGTAGTTTCACCTGGATTCCATTGGGCGCCAACAGCGATCTCGACCTTTCCGTCCCCGTCTATATCACGCGCGGCAATGCATACATTATCCGATGCGGTCAGATTTTCAACCAAGACGAAGCGCTTCCAGTCACCATTTCGGTACCATACAAAACGTCGCTTGTCAGCTAGCAGGATGTCGGGTTTCTTGTCCCCATCAACGTCACCAATAGCCAGGCCGTAACCTATTGAGATGTCAGCATCAATTACTTGCGCTGTAAATTTAGGGCTATCCGGTGATGGAGCAAAAGCACCAAGTACGCTGATAACGATAAAATAATAAAGCATACGGTATTCTTTTGTTTAATTACTCGCTCTCCGAAACGCAATTTGCAGAAAATAAGAGAACATTTGACCGACTTTAACGTGGGTATTATGCTACATCAACTATCGGTATGCCATGCTCAGGAGGAATCTACCTCCGAAATAATGAATTCAGGCCCCCCGGCGCCGAATGGATCGCACAAAATCATCCGGTTTCGACCCGTACTAGAAACAGAAATCAAAACAGGGCTTTCGCTATTCTGTATATCGGATCGGACTTACCCATAGAATAAAAATGAAGCGTTGGTACATTTTGTCTGATGAGTTCCTTTGACTGCTCAATACACCATTCAATGCCCACCTCTTTCACGGCGGTGTTATCGGCGCACTGCTCGATCGCATCTGAAAGATCCTCGGGAATATCGATATGGAATGTCTTGGGCAAAATAGTAAGCTGACCCTTTCCGGTGATGGGCTTAATG
>JANNPM010000549.1:0-3032 GCA_031400145.1 Chryseolinea sp.
ATGGTACTATCAGAAACGGGAAGAGGTTGGGGCAGGGCACATACCATCCTTCGCCGGGTTTCCAGGAAAAACTCAATCCTACCACTTCAGCATTATTGGAGAATTGTATCTTCCGATTCATATGCACTTACTGGCGCTACCGGGGGTAAACCTTTCAGATATTACTACAATCGAATCGCACCCGATGGCGATCAGGCAGTGCGCGGAATTTTTGCATGCCCTGAAAGGCGTGGAAATCAGGGAGAGTGATGATACCGCGTTATCCGCAAGGCGCGTCAAAGAATTGAAATTGAAGACCACAGCCGCGATAGCAAATGAATTTGCAGCCAAAAAGTACGGACTGCATATTCTGGAGAAAAGGATCGAGACTCATAAGAAGAACTTCACCAGATTCCTGGTGTTGACGAGGCGACATGATGGAAAATCGGGATCCAATAAGGCCTCGCTGAGTTTTGAAGTGGCAAATGAAGTGGGAAGCCTGGCGGACGCATTGATGACTTTCAAGACCCACAGCATCAATCTTACAAAAATACAATCAATTCCGATTATAGGACGGCCAAGCGAGTACTCAATTCACATCGATGTGGAGTGGAAGCGCAGAAAGAATTACGATCAGGCCATGCACCTGGTGTTGCGGCAGGTAAGAAATCTGAATGTCCTCGGCGAGTACAAGAAAGGTAAGATTGACTATAAATAGCGCCAATGTTTAAATAACTGGTATGATTAGAACCGCTAACAGAATATCGAAAGTAGAGGAATACTATTTCAGCAGAAAGCTTGTCGAGGTACGCGCGCTCGATACGCCGGAGTTCAGGGTGATAAACCTGGGTATCGGCAGTCCCGATCAGGCACCTTCGGCAGCGACGATTGATTCCTTGACAACCTCAGCGAAGAATCCGGCGAATCATGGGTATCAGAATTATAAGGGAATACTGGCATTGCGAAAAGGCATCGCCGACTTTTACAAAAATATTTACCAGGTTACCATCGATCCGGAGACAATGATCCTTCCGCTGATGGGTTCTAAAGAAGGCATCATGCAAGTTGCTATGGCATTTGTGAATGAGGGAGACGAAGTTCTGATCCCCGATCCCGGCTATCCCACGTACTCATCGGTAGCGACGCTTGTTGGAGGAACGTTACGGCCTTATGCGCTAAAGGAGTCGCTGAACTGGGGTATCGATATGGAGGCACTGAAGCAAAGCGACCTTTCAAAGGTGAAGGTCATGTGGGTCAATTTTCCTCATATGCCTACCGGGAGGACCGGCACGCACGCGGAGATGAAAGAACTGGTCGACCTCGCCCGCGAGCATCAGTTCCTGATCGTCAATGACAATCCGTACAGTATGATTCTCAACAATGAGCCTATGAGCATTTTGTCAATACCGGGCGCCGAAGACGTAGCCCTCGAGTTGAATTCGCTCAGCAAATCGCATAACATGGCGGGATGGCGGATTGGCTGGGTGGCGGGAAAAGAAGAATACATCGATGCCGTGCTTAAGGTGAAAAGCAATATGGATTCGGGAATGTTTTTGGGACTGCAACATGCCGCAGTAGAAGCATTGAAGAACGGAGCAGAGTGGTTTCGATCCCTCAATGAAGTATATGCCGGGCGCAAGAAAGTTGCCACTCAATTGTTGGACACCCTCGGATGTTCATATGCTTCCAGCCAATCGGGTCTGTTTGTCTGGGCCAAGGCACCTGGGCACATTCCCGACGTCGGGAAATGGGTGGATGAAATCCTTTATGGCACAAAAGTTTTTATTGCTCCTGGTTTTATCTTCGGTGAGGCGGGTCGCCGATACATCCGTGTTTCTCTTTGCTGTACTGTGGAAACGCTGAATGAGGCGCTCCAACGGATAAAGAAATTTATCAGGAATACTTCTTCTCAGTCGCGTGAGGCGATCAAAGTCTAAGAAAATATTATGAAGGTTACAGTTATCGGTCTGGGTTTAATCGGCGGTTGTATAGCACTGGACCTGCGCAAGGCCGGCTTAGTGTCGGTACTGCATGGAATTGACCTGAATGAATCTCATGCCCAAAAGGCAATGGAACTTGGCCTCGTTGACGCAATCACGACGATAGATTCAGTTAGAGAAGCTGACCTAGTTGTGTTGGCTACTCCTGTCAGCGCCCTAAGCAAAATGCTTCCTTCACTTCTCGACGCGATCGGTGATGACACAATAATAATTGACGCTGGGTCAACGAAAGGAGTTATCTGCCGTGCAATTGCCAATCATGAAAAGAGGAAACAATTTGTTGCTGCACACCCGATTGCCGGGACAGAGAACTCAGGTCCCGATGCCGCGTTTTCGGGCCTCTTTAAGAATAAGACAAACATTATATGCGAACGCAGTAAATCGTCCGGTGAAGCTTTGACCTGCGCCTTAAAAGTATTCGATGCGCTGGGCATGAATACGATTTTTATGGAGCCGGAAGAACACGACAAGCATGTTGCCTATGTCTCACATTTATCACATGTGAGCGCTTTCCTGCTCGGGCAAACGGTATTGGATATAGAGCGCGACGAAAAAAATATATTTGACCTTGCAAGCAGCGGGTTTGCATCAACGGTGAGGCTAGCCAAAAGTTCGCCCGATATGTGGGCTCCCATATTTGAACAGAATGCCGAGTATCTCGGCCAGGCCCTCCTGGAGTACATCATGCATTTGCAGCGGTTTCAATATCATCTCATGAAGAGAGATACGAAGGAACTTCATCGGATAATGACAGAGGCAAACCGCATCAGGGACATCCTGAAGGGCATAGAACATAAACAACCAAAAGAAACACTCGCTAAATGAAAACAATAGACATGAAAAAGACATTGCAGCTTGAATCAATCACCAAATGGCTTCCTACCGACAGCAAACCAATAATTATCAGCGGCCCCTGCAGCGCTGAAACGGAAGATCAGACCATCGCCACAGCAAAACAACTTGCTGCAACGGGTAAGGTACACGCTTTAAGAGCAGGCATATGGAAGCCGAGAACCCGGCCCGGACAATACGAAGGCGCAGGCGAAGAAGGCC
>JANNPM010000559.1:0-23722 GCA_031400145.1 Chryseolinea sp.
GGTCATGGGTTTAAGCCGCCGATATATCTCAGAGATGGCGACGTTATTGAGCTCGGTATTGAGGGACTGGGAACACAGAGACAGCAGGCGAAGAGTTATACCTGAGGCAGACTATGACCAGCGATAAGCTGGCTGGCTTAACAACCTGGTGGCTGGGGAGCGGCAATCTATATTGTGCGGACGGAGTTTCCATCCGGAGTCTATTGCGAGCATCCAAACAATTTAGAGAGGTCATCCTCAAACGCAGCGATGAACTTGTGCGATCCGCCTGGCCGTTCCGAAAATTTACAGGTAACCTTGGATTTAGCCGTTGTGTCCCTATATTCCGGGATGACTGCTGCCCTGCGATTCGCTTGTTTCTACGTTTTATGCTTCCTTTTTTTTGGGGATTTAAATGCACAGGAAACGGGACGCGCGGAAAAATTGCTTTTGTACGGGGAACGCTTGATTCACAGCGATCCCGGCAAGGCACAAGCGACTACTGTTATTGCCATGCGGATGGCAAAGCGTGAACGGAATCTTCCGATCTACGGCCGGGCAGTGAATCAATTGGCGATGCTGTCAATTACAAGTAAGCAGAATTATGATTCCGCGCTGGTCTGGACCAATGAAGCCATTCAGGTGCTGAAGAATGGAGTCAGGGATAGTACGCTTGCCAGAATCTACTTTAACGCAGCCGAATTTTATAACCTCCACAATGATCAGGTGGAACTTCCCGTGCAGTATTACAAACAGGCGATCAAAATCTGGGTTCCGCTAATTGGAGAGGATGCCAGGGAAGTTGCTAATTGTTATCATGGGCTTGGCGACATCTACAAGTATCACAAGTTTGATTTTCAGGAGGCAGAAAACAGTTATGAAAAGGCTCTTCGCATTCGCGAGAAAATTAAGCTATCCGATACGTTAACCTTGTATCGTAACTATTACAGTCTGGCGGCAACCAACCGGTCGCAGCGGGATTTCGAAAAGGCTCTTTCGTATGGAGCCGTGGCGCTTGCATTATCCACCAAGCTAAGCCTGTCCCGCCAGGAAAATTGCCATGGAATGGTTGCTAATATCTACAGGGATATGCGCGACTACGATATGGCTAAGGTGCATTACCAGCGAGCTCTTGAATTTAATAGTAAAACCGAAGATTTGATTGGCAGGGCCTGGCACTATCAATGCCTGGGCGAGACAATGAGTAATGATTCAAGCTTTCATGAAGCCTTGTCGTATTTTGTTAAGGCCGAACACCTTTATCAAACCACGGCTAAAAAGGATGTCAGACTTTACATAAATATGCTTATTGCCATGAGCGGCACTTATTCTCTTCTGGGAGATAAAAAGAACTTCTTGCTCACCACGCGCAAGGTGTTCAGGGAGCTAGCTTTAGAGGGCAAGCTGAAAAGCAGAGAGGCAGCACAAGGTTTTCTCGTTATTGCGGATCACCACGGAAGGCTTAAGCGATATGATTCTGCACTGTTCTATTGTCAAAAATCCTTGCAGGCTGCTGTGCCGGGCTTCGAATCTTCGAAACCCGGGGATCATCCCACGGAACAGTCGATAGGTTCACTTTTTTTCGTAGGTAAGATATTGACTAAGAAAGCATCTTATTTACAAAAAGTAATGGAGACCACACCCCGGGACGGGTATGCGAGGTACCGACTTGAATGTCTGCTCCTCACCGAGCGATTGCTGTCGAAACAGCGAAATACATTGGATATGGAAGACGCCAAATGGGCATTTCTCGATGCCAACTATGATGTATATGAAAATATTGTGTCTACTCTTTTCGAAGGGTCTAAGGCGTTTTCGCGCGACTCGGTGTTTGCCAAAGCCTACCACTATATTGAACGGAGCAAGGCGCGTTCGATGGCCGAGGCTTTAAGCCAGGCTGAGTTGACCA
The DNA here is from genome assembly GCA_031400145.1 of Chryseolinea sp. Lineage (GTDB taxonomy): Bacteria > Bacteroidota > Bacteroidia > Cytophagales > Cyclobacteriaceae > Chryseolinea. The sequence goes on from JANNPM010000559.1 coordinate 1,889, forward strand.
ATCGGATAGGAACTGAAGACAGTTTGTTGAGAAATCTTGCCGACCTCAACAGAGAGATTGCTAAAACGGAAAACTCAATTAATAACTTGTCCAGGGCTGATCATCAACAACCGAATGTTGGTTCATTGCGCAAAGAACTTGTGGCGCTGGATAGAAAGTTACAATTGTGCAAATCAATAATTGATCAGAAGTATCCTGGATACTTTGATGTTAAATATGGCAGCAGTGTACCGCCATTGGCTCTTATTCAAAGGATAATGACAGAAAGAAATCAGGTTATGCTGGAATTTTTCTGGGGATCTGAGTGGGTATATGGTTTAGGTATAAGCGCAAATTCCGTCTCATTCATCAGGATAGGAAAACCTGATAGCATTGGCAAACACATTGACACATTGCTAAGGCATTTTAATGGTGAATATGCAAGCACGAGTAAAGAAGGGTACAAGTTATTTACGACAGCGTCGGGGAAACTGTATGATTTTCTTGTGACACCATTTCATGCGTTGATTTCTCATGGTAAGAAAATACAGATTATACCTGATGGGCCAATCAATCAATTGCCGTTTGAGGTATTGATATCGGATTTGCCAGTAAAGAAAGAAGTGGACTACCGTTCTCTTCCCTATGCCCTCAGATCCCATAGCATTGGTTATGCTTATTCTTCCGCAATGCTTTTGCCCAAAGCACATCGCGCAGTGAGAAGGCCGTCGTTGCTGGCTATAGGATTCACAGGAGGTCAAAGGATGCGGGCGCGGGAACCTGACAATGAAAAGCTTGAAGGGATAGCGGGAGCAGAGAAGGAACTCGAAGCTTTAGCAAGACGGTTCAAACACGGAAAATTTCTGGTCGCGAATGAAGCGACTGAATCAAACTTTAAGCTCCTTTCATCCGATTTTGACATTATTCACCTTGCTGTTCACGGCAAAGGTGATGTGAAGACAAATTTTTCTGCAAGTCTTTACTTCAGGGCAAAGTCTGATTCAATAGATGATGGTGAATTTCATTCATATGAATTGTATGGTCTGAAGTTAAATGCGGTAATGGCGGTGCTTAGCGCATGCGAATCGGGCCTGGGAAAAGGATACAAAGGAGAAGGCATGATTAGCATGGCAAGCGCCTTCGCCTCTGCGGGATGCGAAAATACTTTGATGAGTCTTTGGAAAGTAGATGATCAGGCGTCTACAGCCCTGATGGATAACTTCTATCGCCATCTGCTGGACGGCGCTGACATAGATGACGGACTGCGCAAGTCCAAATTAGACTACCTGGAGTCGTCAGATGAACTTACCGCCGACCCGAAGACATGGGCTCCCCTCGTTGCTTATGGCAGCCTTCATCAGGTTTTTAAGAAAGACCTCACCAATCTTTATGTTATCATCGCTGCTGTCATTGCCTTAGTGGTATTGTCCGCGAGCTGGTGGCGATCAACGGCCAAAGAAACTAGGTAGGCTTCCTGTCTCCATTGTAAGTATCGGTGTACGATACATTGGCGACACCAGGGCTTTTATGTGTATAATGAATTCTATCGATCTTACCGAAGGAAGGTCTGATGTTCTCTTCGTAACCTTTTTGGAATAACTTGTCGTAGCTGTCCTGCTCGAAACCGGTAATTCTATTATACATTAACGTACGCTCATTAATCTCACCGAGAGCCTTGCCAATCTCGTCAAATATGGCCAGCAGTTCTTTGTAGCCTGATAAATGTTCATCAATGCCAATAAGCCGTTCCTTAGGGTTTAAATTCATCTTGAAATCGATCTTGTTAACGATCCCTTCGGAAATCGATGCGGTAACGTCAAGCGTAAATCTGATTTTTTGATCTTTTTTTTCAGGGACTGGGAAATCAGCGGCCATAGTAGTTATGTGGTTTTACGTGAAAAATTCATTTAACTTTTGATAATAATTCTTTAGCCTTTGCGGCATATGAAATTTCTGTATTACCCAATTCTGCTAATATAGGACGGGCATGCTCCATGTCGCCGCTTTTAAGATAGCAAAGGCTCAAAAACCATTTTGATTGAATATCCAGTTCGTCAAAATCTGAATTTAGAGCAATTAAGTTATTTTTTGCTTCTTCAATGTTACCCAATATTAAGTTGGAATTCCCCAATAGCAAAAGAATCCCAGGTTCCTTTTTTACTTTCAATAATTCATTAAACAGGACCACCGCCTTCGCGTACTGCCCTTGCTCATACGCCTGAAATGCTTCGTTGCGACTTGAGATCCTGGCTTCACCGCGGACGGTAGGTTCAAAGAGATTGGGATATGGTTTGAAGTATGCTTCAAATAGCTCCTCCGGAGATGGCGCAGGCGTATAAAAGACCTTCGCCAGGACCACTAAAGCGAGCACTGCGGCGGCCGCGACATAATACCATTTTCTGGAACCTACATCGAATTTGGTGGTTTTGTTATCGCTTAGCGTTTCTTCCAGCGTTTTCAGAAAACGGAGGTCTTGCTGCATTCCGTGAAGGCGGACTGCGTTGATAAGCACTTTCTCCTGGTCCACCAGCGATTTGAAATTTTCATCTGTTTGCATTCTGAGATTGAAATTTTCTCTTTCAGAATTGCTCAGCACTTCATCGAAATATTTTTCGACAAGGGTAATATCGGTTTCTGAGTGATTCATGAGTTTATAGCGATTGATGTTGTAGTCGTCTCCTGTTCAAATAACTTCCGCAGCCTGGCCATACACTTACATTTCTGATTTTTTGCAGTATCCGGATTTTTATAGCCTAACGCTTCCGTTATCTCCGGCATGGACTTCTTTTCATAATAAAACAATTCAATCAACCGCTGACACGGCTGACCTAACTTAAGCAATGCCTCTTTTGCCTGCGCGAAAGCACTTTCTTCTACGTGGGCTGTAGGCTCATCGATAAGAGAATTTTTGAGCCATTTTTCCTGATCCATGGGCACAAATTTTTTTTCCTTTCTGAGATTCGCCAGGGCGAGATTCTTACCGATGCCGAACAGATAAGTTTTGATGCTGCTTACCAGATGCTGCAACTTGCCCTGCCGGATGTTATCAAAGAAAATTATGATGGTCACCTGATAGATGTCCTGACCATCTTCCGGCGAACATCGGTACTCCCTGGTGATCCAATGAAGGAACTCCGCACGGTACTCCTCATATACCGCTGCGAGCTCGGATTGACCACCCGAACGGATCTTGAATATGATGTCGTCCTGATTCATAACGCACTTTATGTGAACTGCAGCGGAATGTAACCCATTACTAAATAGTCTTTTTAATAACGGTAATTTTTCTGCTGAAGTCCGAAAGTACCAATTTCCATAAAGAAATTAAAGTAGGGTTGGGTTACCTGTTTTCAGCGTTTGCATGAAAGCTATAACAGTAAAAAACATAAATCTTAAACGCATGAGCTTATTTACAGTAAAGGAAAAAGAAGTGTTGGCCCTGATATCGGCCGGATTTACTACAAAGGAAATTGCAGGTAAACTTAACATCAGTTATCACACGGTGGAAACACATCGGAAAAATTTGCTGCGGAAGTCGGAAGCGAAGAATTCTGCACAATTAATTCAAATGGCGTTCTCGCAGCAGCTTATTGTTTGATAACCCGCCTTGCGGCACTACGCGTCGCAGAGATTCCTATACAGGAGAAGTATAAAAGCCTGATCTGGAAGAAGGCACGATAAAAATAAAATCCACTCCCAAGACCAATGCAAGAGAGCTGAAGTTGAAGACCAAAAAACTCATGCTGCTGGATAAGTAAATGAATGAAACGATCAAAATTATTATCAACGGATACAGACATACTCATTATCACCAAACTGAGGACAGCCGAAAGCGGAGAAGGCATACATTACCTGGTGAGCACATACAAGAAACTTTTTGCAGATCGGAATTAGATGATCTACATTGCGACAGTATGGTACAGCGAAAAGTCGTCGTGACAGGAATGGGTGCAGTAACTCCATTGGGCAACACAGTAAAAGAGTTTTGGGAAAATTTAATAGCGTGTAAAAGCGGAGCAGCATTAATTACACGGTTCGACACGACCAAATTCAAGACGAAGTTTGCCTGCGAAGTAAAAGGGTTTGATCCGCTCAGCTATTTTGAAAAACCGGAGGTCCGCAAGATCGATCCGTTTACTCAGTATGCCCTGGTTTCTGCCGGCGAGGCAATAAAGGACTCGGCGCTTGATCTGAATACTGTTGACAAAACGAGAGTAGGCGTGATCTGGGGTTCCGGCAATGGTGGGTTTTACACCTTTCAGCAAGAGGTGATGGAATTTGCCAAGGGAAATGGAACTCCGCGCTTCAATCCGTATTTTATTCCCAAAGTCATTGTTGATATCGCCGCTGGCTGGATATCCATTAAGTACGGGTTTATGGGCGTAAACTTTGCAACGGTATCGGCATGCGCAACTTCCACGTCTGCGATCATCGAAGCGATGAACTATATCCGGTGGGACAAGGCTGATGTAATTGTCACCGGCGGCTCTGAGGCAGCCATCAACGAGGCTGGCATGGCAGGTTTTGGTGCGATGAAAGCGCTATCGACACGAAACGATGATCCACAAATTGCTTCACGTCCCTTTGATGTACATCGTGACGGATTTGTCATAGGCGAAGGGGCGGGTTCCTTAGTGCTGGAGGAATACGAACACGCAAAAGCACGGCGCGCGAAAATTTATGCTGAAGTGGCAGGTGGTGGAATGTCTGCAGACGCGTTCCACCTCACAGCGACTCATCCGGCGGGAGCGGGTGCCTTGCTCGGAATGAAATGGGCGCTTGCAGATGCAAACCTAAGACCTGAAAATGTTGATTACCTCAATCCCCATGCAACCTCCACACCGGTCGGTGATGAAAGCGAGCTGAAAGCGGTCGCAAATTTTTTTGGTACACACGCATCAAAAATGAGTATTAGCGCAACGAAATCTGCAACTGGTCATCTGCTCGGCGGCGCTGGTGCAATTGAGTCCATTATTTGTATAAAGGCCCTCGAAACGGGAATAATGCCGGCTACCATAAATACTTCCAGTATTGATCCCGGCCTTCCGCAGGGCTTGAACATCATATTAGGTAAACCGGTACAAAAGCACATTCGTGTAGCCATGAGTAATACCTTTGGATTTGGAGGGCATAATGCATCGGCCGTATTTGTCCGGATATAAACGGTACCCGTTTTGATTTCAAGCTTGGTATTAGCAAACGCTTCCTGTATTCAATTTTAACAAATCCATAACTTACCTCTTCAATTGTTGCTAGGTGATCCATTCAAAAAACGTCCTTGTTTTATGGAAAAATAATGATTTGTTAACGATTCCTGTTGAAATTTAGGGATCACATTAACGTTTTCGGTGATTTTTTACATAATGATGGTGGTTTATTACCCTAATGTTGGAAATTTATTATCTACATTTTAAGCTCTTAGTCTAACGAATATCGCCGGAGCATCGGCCAAATGGTCCGGATATTTCCCAAGGCTAGCCCAAGAGTTTAAAAGTCATTTAACCTAAACCTACCTTATGAAGAAAACCTTTACACCTCCCCGGGGTGGAGTAAAAGTGCTATGGAGCGCAAACCCATGTACTTCAGCACCTTCTACTCTATGCCTTCCTGATTGCATCCATTACGGACAAACATGTCTACTCCCGTTTGATTTTTCACCATCGTTGACGGGCAGTTTTTCACGCGACCTTATAACACCTTAAAAAAGTCGCTATGAAAAAATCATTTAAAGTCTTAGGGCTAATGGCCATGCTATGCCCGCTTTTTAGTACCCACGCTCAGGAAAGAGCCATCCTTGGCAAGATCGAAGATCAGGCAACGAATGCTCCGATTCCCGGAGTTTCTATTGTTGTAAAGGGAACTATGAACGGTACCATTTCAGATTCAAATGGAAGATTTTCGATCAGCACGACAAGTGATGATGCAATCCTTGTTTTTTCATTCATCGGTTATGTTACGAAGGAGCTGCCTGTGGGGAACTCAACCACCATTGATGTTGAAATGACAGAAGATACAAAGACACTCAGCGAGGTAGTTGTAACTGCTTTAGGTATTACAAGGGCCGAAGAATCATTAGGATATTCGGTACAACGGGTGTCCTCCGCAGGTATGGATCAGGCACGCGAAACGAATTTTGTAAACTCTCTAGCGGGGAAAGTGGCAGGCGTGCAAATTACGGGCTCAGCAGGAAACATCGGAGGATCTAGTCGCATTACCATGCGCGGTATTAACTCCATCAGTGGCGGAAACCAGCCACTATTTATAGTTGACGGAACACCATTGGATAATTCAAATTATAACAGTACAGTAACGACCCAGGCTCAGGGCGGCAGAGATTTTGGCAATACTATTCAGGACATCAATCCGGATGATATTGAGTCGATATCGGTGCTTAAGGGAGCGAACGCCGCTGCATTGTATGGAAATCGTGCATCCAACGGTGTGATTCTTATCACAACAAAAAGCGGAAAGTCAAGAAAAGGAGTTGGAGTATCCTGGAACTCAACGTATAGTCTGGAGAAAGCTTACATACTACCAGATTATCAAAATGAATACGGCGGAGGTTATGTTCAGGAGTTTTCAACGCTCGACAATGGTCAATTCGTGGCTGATATGGCCGGTGATGAAAGTTGGGGCCCGCGACTTGAAGGTCAGGCGGTCCGTCAGTGGTATAGCTTCTATCCTGAGCTGACAGAATATTTTGGAAAAGCAACTCCATGGGTAGCGCATCCCGATAACGTCAAAAATTTCTATGAAACAGGTTCCACCCGCACCAATAACTTTTCAGTTGAAGGCGGTAACGACATGTCTACGTTCAGGCTTTCTTATACAAATGTTGATCAAAAAGGGATAGTCCCCAATAGTTCCCTAAAAAGGAACACGTTCAGCATTAACGGTGAGGCTAAACTTAGCCCGAAGATCACCGCTTCGGCTAAAGTTAATTATGTTAACTCATCCGTCGTAGGACGTCCTCCCACCGGTGGATGGAATGCGGATCAGGCTTTAGGTTTATCTTTTAATACCTGGTTCCAAAGGCAACTTGATCTGAGCATGATGAAAAACTACCGTTCACCGACAGGTCGTATATTAAACTGGAATCTAAGCAGTCCCGACAATTTAGACCCCTATTACTGGAATAATGATTACTTCGTTTTATATGAGTGTTATTCCAATGATTCAAGAAACCGGATCTATGGAAACGTTTCTTTGACGTATGATATAACTCCACATCTTAAGGTGACCGGATATGCCCGAACGGATTTCTACGATTATATTCAGGAAGACAGGCTCGCGGAAGGTTTTATCTACCAGACGATGTATGAGAAGTCGCTGAACCGTTTTCAGGAAAATAATTTTGAAGTTTTGGCTCAATATAACAAAGAGCTGTCACCAAGTTTTTCACTATCTGTCAATGTGGGTGCCAACACTCGCCGTACAGAAACAGATTATACCTATGGTAAAACGCAGGGTGGCCTCAGTTCTCCGAACTATTTCAACTTAAAAGCATCAAGCGATCCTGCCATACTGGAAGATGAAAAAACGGAGCTGGTGGTTAACAGTCTTTATGGTAGTGCAAGTGTTGGATATAAAAGTATGCTTTACGCAGAGGTCACCAACAGAGCTGATTGGTCTTCTTCGCTTCCTGTCTCCAGCAATGTGTACTATTTCCCTTCTGTTTCTGGAAGTTTTGTTTTTTCTGAACTGCTTAAAAGTTCAGTGTTTCCGTTTGCAAAGGTTAGGCTTGGATGGGCCAAAACCGGAAACGGAACAGAGCCTTACCGGCTGGGAAATGTATATCTCGCTGAGAGGTCCTATGGGGGACAGCCTGTTTTTACAGTTCCGAACTCCCTGAACAATGCATCGCTTAAACCCGAAGAGACCAATTCTGTAGAGGCTGGACTGGAAGGCAAGTTCCTCAACAATCGACTGGGTTTTGATGTCACTGCTTACAGTAAAGTTTCAACTAATCAGATCATCGCCCTTACTGTTTCGGGCACAAGCGGATTCAGTGAGGCCATTGTAAATGCCGGAGAACTGACAAACAGGGGTATTGAAATTTCCTTGATGGCAACACCCGTGCAGGCGACGAATGGATTTTCGTGGGATATAGGAATGAACTTTGCCCGAAACAGGAATGAAGTTGTTGAACTGGCGGAAGGCCTCGATAATTATTTACTGGGAACCACCGTTGTCAGTATCAATGCCCCCGTTGGTCAGCCTTATGGAACCATTATCGGAAACGGATATGCGCTGAATGCAGACGGTGAGCGCCTTGTAGACGACGATGGATATTATATCGTTCAGCAGAACAAGAATTTAGGAAGCATCTTGCCGGATTTCACGGGTGGCATTACAAACACGTTTTCGTTTAAAGGCCTCACCTTATTTGCCTTGGTCGACTTTCAAAAAGGTGGTAAGCTATTCTCAAGGACAAGCGAGACGGGCACCTATTCGGGTTTGATGATCGAAACGGTGGGTAACAACGACAAGGGCATACCAGTGCGCAATCCGGTTGACGACGGTGGAGGTATCAGAGCCATAGGAGTCACAGAGGCGGGGGAAGAAAATTCGGTTTATCTCGATGCACCAACATACATCAAGTACCTCGCGGATAATATTTCCGAAGAGTTTGTGTTTGATGCAACTTATGTAAAGTTCCGGGAGCTGAGAATTGGCTATACATTTCCCAAAAAATGGTTCGCACAGCTTCCAATTCAGGCCATAAGTCTTTCAGCGGTCGGACGTAACCTCGCTGTGATTTATAAGGCAGTCCCCCATGTGGATCCGGAAGCTGCCCTGGGTTCTGGCAACTTTCAGGGAATTGAGGATTCTCAGGTACCCAGTGCGCGGTCGATTGGTTTTAATCTGAATGTAAAATTCTAACGCAACCGTATCATGAAGAAAACATTAATTGTATCCCTGATGATCTTCTTTTTCACATCGTGTGAAAAGGATTTTGAGGAGACCAACACGGATCCCAATAATCCGATTGTTGTCTCCACTGCCGACCTGCTGGCTGGTTCAGAACGAGCACTGATTAAACAACTGTTTGGGATGAACGATGAATGGGGTTTTGCATACATTCCTCACGTTTACATGCAATATTGGTCCGCCACGCTATACACCAATACGGATCGGTATGAAACTATTCCATACGACTTTACAGATTTGTATGTAAACTCCCTGAACGACTTGCAGCATATAATAGATCTCAACACAAACGAAGAAACGGCAGTGAGCGCCCAGATTGATGGCCCGAATGTTAATCAGATAGCCATTGCAAGAATTTTGAAAGCCTACGCATTTCACAACATTACTGATATCTGGGGCTCAGTCCCTTATAGTGAAGCGTTGAAGGGCAATGAGGACTTTACACCCGCTTATGACGAACAGGAAGCCATTTACGATGATATCATCAAAGAGTTAACGGAAGCCGCAGCTCAGATCAACGAAGAGGCTGGTGGCGTTGAAGGAGATATAATTTATAATGGCGACATGGCGCTATGGAAACTCTTTGCAAATTCCTTAAAGCTGCGCGTCGGTATGCGGCTTACTAAAGTGGACCTGTCCAAGGCGGAGTCTGTTGTCAAAGATGCATTAAGTGAAGGGGTTTTTACAAATCAGTCTGAAAACGCGCTGTACGCCTACCTGTCATCGTCACCCAACAACAGCGCATGGAATCAGCAGTATGAATTCGGGGCTCCTGAATATGCATGTTCTACCGTTTTGATTGAGAAACTTCAATCCTTGAACGATCCAAGACTAAATGTATATGCGCAGCCAAGTGAAGCTACAGGTGAGTATGTAGGAATGCCTTATGGAATAAGTAATGCAGAGGCTGGAGCAATAGGGTATTCAAACGTTTCCCTGCCTGGTGTACGAATGCTGGCAGCGGAGGAACCGGCTATATTAATGAGCTATTCCGAAGTGCTCTTCCTGCAGGCTGAAGCAGCAGCAAGGGGATGGACGGACGGGAATGCCGAGGCTTTATTTGTTGAAGCGATCGCCGCTTCTATGGAATATTGGGGTATTGAGCATGATGACTCCACGTTTAACACCTATATCGAACAGGAGGGAGTTGCATTTGACCCTGTTAATTTCGAAAAATCAATCGGAGAACAAAAATGGCTTTCCCTTTATACGCAAGGTCCGGAAGCATGGTCTGAATGGAGGAGATTAGGCTTTCCCCTTTTGCAACCGGCCGTCGCCGCCGTTGCAAACAGGGAGATTCCAAGAAGAAAAGGATATCCCTATTCGGAGTACAATCTGAACAGGCAAAACTATGATGCTGCGATCGCGGCGCAAGGGCCTGATGTTATGGATACGCGGCTCTGGTGGGATGTCGAACAATAGCCGGGTGAAGATCATCCATTAGAATATCAACTAAACCACGTATAATCAAACCTCTATGAAAAAAGAAAAATCAACTTTTAAAAGAATGTGGATATTTTACGTATTCGCCGGACTGACATCTGCATTGCTATGGGGTAGCTGTTCCCAGAAACCAGCGAAACCTACCCTTGCATCCTCGACATTTACATCATCTCCGCATCCTCTGAACCCATTGGATACTAACGAGATCAAACTTGTCAAACAGATTTTGCTCGATGAAGGTAAAATGGACACCACGTTCCGGTTTTATCTAATCAATTTAAATGAACCTCCCAAAGCGGAAATGCTGAAGTATAAATCTGGTGAGGCATTCAGAAGGGAAGCATTTGCTTCTGTCTACGACAGGTCAACCAACAAAACGTACGAAGCAGTTATTGATCTCAATACGAGAAAAACCATTTCATTTTTCCATGTCCCCGGAGTTACACCTGGAGCTTTTATGAAAGATTCCATAGCAGATGAGTTGCTAAAAAAGGATCCGAAATGGATGGCCGGATTACAGTTGAGAGGTATTCATCCCGATTCCATCACTGCATCACCAGTGTTTGCAGGAGATATGGGTATTGCTCCATCCGATCACCGGGAGGTTATCTGTTCGCCTCAATACAGGAACAAAAAATTCAAGGAACTGCTGGTTGATGGACTGGTAGCCTACGTGGACCTTACCGAAATGAAAGTTTTGAAAGTGTTGGATGATGGCGGAAAGGGATTTTATAAGCCTGAAGACATCGGATACCTGGATGAAGATTCTGCCGCCGTATTGCTACCAAAAACAAAGGCCTTAAAAATGACGCAACCGGAAGGAACAACTTTCACGGTGGATGGATTTCAGGTAACTGGCAAGAGCTGGTCCTTCAGAGTTGGATTACACAACCGCGAAGGACTTGTAATTTACGATGCAAAGTACAACGACAATGGCACTATGCGTCCGGTTGTTTACCGCGCTTCGATGGCTGAGATGTATGTGCCTTATGGCTCAACCGACCTCATGCACGCTGCGTGGAATTATTTTGACGCTGGCGCTTATCGTATGGGGCAGGCCTGGCCAAAGGACATGAATGGAATGAAGGCAGGCGCGGATGTTCCCGAGAACTCAACTTTCCTTCCAGGCTTCTTCCATGATGAAAAAGGTAAGCCCGTGCAGATGGATAGTATGATAGCGGTTTTTGAAGAATATCCGGGACCGATAACGCGTCACGGCAAATTCGCACATGACGCAAGAAACCTCGCCGTAAAGTATTTCACTAAGATCGGGAATTACGACTATGGTTTCAAATGGGTATTTCGTGAAGACGGGACCATTGATTTAAAGGCGGAACTTACGGGGGTAGTAGGTATAAAGGGCGTTAATCGTACAACGGATCTTCCCGGTGGCCCGGATGAGACCTACAACGGTTCCTATTACGGAACATTGGTAGCGCCCCACGTGGAAGCCGTTAACCATCAGCACTTCTTTTCCTTCAGATTGGACCTTGATGTCGATGGGACGGAAAACATCGTTGAGGAGATGAACACGGTAGCACTACCGGCCAGTGACAAAAACCCATGGAACAATGCATTTGTAAGGCAAATGTCACTGATAAAAAATGAGGTCGAGGGCCAGCGGAATATGAATGCGGCCACGGGCCGAAGTTGGATGGTGGCCGATTCAAAAGCCGTCAACTCTCTCGGTCAGCAAAAGAGTTATATGCTGATGCCAGGAGGAAATGCATTGCCGCTGGCCGCCCCTGGGTCAGGACCACGCAAAATGGCTGATTTTCTGGAAAGCCAGATTTGGTTTACTGCGTATAAAGAAAAAGAATTCTTTCCCGCCGGAGACTATCCAAATTCACGGGGTATCAAAGACGGTTTGCCGAGTTGGACAACCGACAATCAAAGCCTGGAAGGAAAAGATGTTGTTGTTTGGTATAACCTTGGGATCACGCACATTGTACGTCCGGAGGAATGGCCAATCATGAATGTGCACACAATAGGTTTCTCGCTAATGCCAGCAGGATTTTTTGACAGAAATCCCGCGGCGGCCAGCAAGAACAATCCCGAAAGACCAAAAGTGATCGTGTTGGATAAAGTCGTTCCTCCGGATGTGACGCAATGTGTGCCGCTGCCGTCGGATAAGAATTCTGCTCCATCTTCCAGTAAGATTGGCCAACTCAGCAAAGCAGCGGGATAACCGTGGACCCAAGAAACGAAAGCGGTTGATCAATTTTTCTGGTCAACCGCTTTTGTATGTATTACCCATCACAAAAAAATAATGGTTACTTTTCCCGGAGACTGTTCATTACCTTGTTTGCGAACACAAAGTCGTCCAGTTCCTTTACACCTGAATGTGTGATGTCGTCCTTGTTGCCTTCCCATAGTTTCTCGCCCTTGTAGAGGAACATGATCTTTTCGCCAATACCCATAACGGAGTTCATATCATGCGTCACCACTATGGTTGTAATATCGAGGTCTTCAGAAAGGTCTTGTATCAGTTCATCAATAACAATGGACGTCTGTGGATCGAGCCCGGAATTGGGCTCATCGCAGAAAAGATAATTAGGTGTATTAACGATCGCCCGCGCAATGCCTACCCGTTTTTTCATCCCACCGCTGATTTCTGAGGGCATCTTGCTGTTGATATTCTCTAAACCAACGCGTTTCAAACAGAAGTTAACGCGCTCGCGTTTTTCCGGCCACGGCATCCTGGTGAGTACATTCAGGGGGAACATAACATTTTGTTCCACATTCTTCGAGTCGAATAGTGCGCCGCCTTGAAACAACATCCCCATCTCACGGCGTATCTCAATAATTGTATCTCGATCGCTTCCGGTGAAATCGCGCCCATCGTAGAATACTTGTCCGTCATCGGGATGGGTAAGACCGACTATGCATTTCATCAACACGCTTTTACCGGTGCCGCTGGCGCCGATGAGCAGGTTTGGTTTGCCTTTTTCGAAAACTCCGGAGATGTCTTTCAGGATTGTCTTTCCGGCAAACGACTTGGATATATTCTTGATCTCTATCATTTTGCAAGTAGGAGTTGAGCCAATAGATAATCAGCGATCAATACGGCAATCACACTGGTCGTTACGGCCTGGGTACTGGAAATACCGACTTCGAGCGCTCCACCCTGTGTATTGTAGCCTTTGTAAGAGGATATCGAGGACACAAGAAAGGCAAACACGAACGATTTAAGGAGTGCGAACTGAATCGTAAAAGGATTATAGCTCGACCTCAGACCATATACATAGTCATTAGGTGTGATGATCCCTGTAAGCGTTCCGGCGAGATACCCGCCGATCATTCCGCAGACGCCTGCGACTATTACCAGCAACGGATACATCAACAGGGAGGCAACGATCTTGGGAAGGACTAAGTATGAAATGGAATTGATACCCATCACCTCGAGTGCATCGATCTGTTCAGTAATGCGCATGGTGCCCAGTCCACTTGCCATACTGGAACCAACTTTACCGGCGTATATCACAGCGATAATGGTCGGTGCAAGTTCCAATACAATCATTTCGCGAACAACCTGTGAAATAACGTATTTGGGAATGAAGTCGCTCACCATGTTATAAGCCGTCTGCACAGTTGTTACGGCACCCATAAATGTTGATACAAGCGCTACAAGGAACAGGGATCCGATGCCTATGCTAATGCATTCGTCAAGGATAAGCTTGTAATAGGTCTTAAAGGTCTCACGGTTGGCCAACAGTTGGCCGAGAAATATGAAATACTTACCAATCTCCTGGATCATAGAATATGACAAACGAAGGCAATCACTACCTTGCGAAAGATACCCAAAAAATTAACATTTAATATTCATGAATACACTCATCGTGGTGACGGGAGGGAGCAAGGGGATAGGTCGCGCGATCATCAGGAAATTTATTGCACAAGGTTTTGATGTGGTGACATGCGCTCGACAACTCCCCGCATTGGAGAAGTTGCAATCGGAACTTGTATCCTCGAATCCTCAGTCAAAGATATTTATTTATCAGGCTGATTTATCGATCCTTAAAGACGTTCATTCCTTTTGTGAATTTGTCGAAAGTCTTAAGAGGCCGGTAGATGTGCTTGTGAACAACGCAGGATATTTTATTCCCGGTCAAATCATCGATGAAGCTGAAGACACGCTACACCGAATGATCCAGGCGAACCTGTATAGCGCATATCACACTACGAAAGGCCTGATCGAACTGATGAAGAATGGCAAGAGAAGGTACATCTTTAATATCTGTTCCGTTGCAAGCTTTATCGCGTACCCGAATGGCGGTTCGTACGCAATTTCTAAGTTCGCGTTGCTTGGCTTTTCAAAATGCCTGCGTGAAGAACTAAAAGCTGAAGGCATACGCGTATCCGCAGTGATGCCAGGCGCAACTAGAACAGAAAGCTGGGAAGGAACGCCTTTGCCAGATAGCCGGTTCATTCCCCCGCAAGATGTGGCAGAGACGATTTTTGCTGCGTACGCACTGTCGGAACGAAGTGTCGTTGAGGAGATTGTTATACGGCCGCAGCTTGGGGATTTGTAACAGAACGATTTGATAAACCGGCTTGTAGCGTGTAGCTTGCAGTTTGTAGTCTTATGTCCTCCTCGCCAGTCACCGCTAATTTCTATTGCAATAGCCTGGTGCGCTATAGCAGACGTCAAACCATCGAAGTGCCGGTTGGCGATGTGCCGGTAGGTGGCGATAACCCAATACGCATTCAGTCAATGACAACGATTGATACCATGGATACCTTAGGGTCCGTTGAACAATCGATCAGAATGATTCAGGCAGGTTGCGAGTACGTGCGCATCACGGCGCCAAGTGTAAGGGAAGCTCAGAATCTGACAGAGATCAAAAAGGAGCTGAGGAAACGTGGTTATCGAACGCCGCTGGTGGCGGATATTCACTTTACGCCAAACGCGGCCGAGCTCGCCGCCCGCATCGTAGAAAAGGTCCGCATTAATCCTGGCAATTATGCGGATAAAAAACGCTTTGAGGTCATAAACTATACAGAAGCTTCCTACCAGGGTGAGCTAAATCGCATACGTGATAAGTTTTTGCCGCTGATCCGCATCTGTAAGGAGCACGGTACGGCCATGCGCATTGGTACCAACCATGGTTCCTTATCCGACCGCATCATGAGCCGTTATGGAGACAGTCCTATGGGAATGGTTGAGTCCGCCCTGGAATTTCTCAGGATTTGTGAAGATGAACAATACTTCAACATCGTCCTCTCCATGAAATCAAGCAACCCGCAGGTGATGGTGGAGGCATACAGGCTGCTGGTCCAAAAACTTCAGGAGGAAGGCCTTAAACCATACCCGCTCCACCTGGGCGTTACCGAGGCTGGCGATGGCGAAGACGGAAGGATCAAATCATCGGTTGGAATAGGTACACTGCTGGAAGACGGACTAGGAGACACCATACGTGTGTCGCTTACGGAAGAACCAGAGGCTGAGATGCCAGTAGCCTATCAGTTGGCGAAGCGATACGATCACCGGCAGGATCACATGGCGATATCTCCCATCCTGCAGTACCCGGTCACGCCATTTGAATACAACCGCCGCAAAAGCCGGGCGGTATTGAATATCGGTGGCACTCATCCGGTCCCGCGTGTGTTTGCGGATTTTTCAATGAAAGACAAAATCACACCTGCTTCATTGTTTGCACTCGGATATCATTATTCGGTTCCACTGGATAAATGGAATATCACCGATATGGCCTGCGACTTTATCTTCCTCGGTGACAAGTTCCTTGAGTTCGAAATACCCGGTACGCTCGCACTGGTCTATAACCACAATACGTGGCTTGCCCGGAAGGATCAGCAGCGGGCATATCCATTCCTCCGTGCTTCACATTATATGTCCGGTGCTGAACTTTCCCCGATTGTTAACTTTGTGTACGCCTGCATTGATAATGTTAACGATAAGTTGATAGATAAGCTCAGGAGCGACCATACCGCAGTGCTCTTTATTGATACCTACAATAAACATGGCATGGCGGAGCAACGCAGGATATTTGTGTCATTGATGGAGGCTGAATGCGATGTGCCCGTAATAATCGGCAAGGCTTACCGCGACCTGTCAATTGAAGAACTGCAGTTGTACGCTGCGACAGACCTCGGCGGTTTGCTGATTGATGGTTTGGGCGATGGAATATTTATTGCCGCAGAAAATTGCGGACCAGATAAGAAGATAAATGAAACGGCCTTCAACATACTGCAGGCAACGAGGACACGTATTTCAAAAACTGAATATATCTCCTGTCCTTCGTGTGGAAGGACGCTGTTTGATCTCCAGGAGACTACGGCAATGATACGGTCCCGCACGAGTCATCTTAAAGGGATCAAGATCGGTATCATGGGATGTATCGTGAACGGCCCTGGTGAAATGGCGGACGCCGACTATGGTTACGTCGGTTCCGGTCCGGGCCGAATAACTTTATATAAGGGTAGGGATGTTGTGAGAAAAAATGTTCCGGCGGCGAAAGCAGTAGATGAGCTGATCAGCCTCATCCGTGAGCATGGCGACTGGCTTGAACAGGAAGTGTTAATGAATTAGATTAACCTGAGGACTGATAATGTGCCAATGAAAACGAATGAGGAAATTCAAACTGAAAGAAAAAGCTGGCGTGATTTTATAACGCTGGGAGAAGTCGGTAGATATTTTTTTAGAAAAAAGGATCCATCGCGTCCGACGAACATAAACATTAAAATGATGCATGGAATCAACAAGATCTCTATCGTTGTTTTTCTGCTGGGAGTTATTTTTTTGATCGTCAAAAGATTTCTTTGATTGGACCTGGAATCATTTAGAAATCTTTGTCTTGCGAAGAAGGGCGTTACAGAAGAATTCCCGTTCGGTGAGAACACGCTTGTGTTTAAGGTTATGGGTAAGATGTTTACCCTTGCCGATGTAGTTGACTTTTCTGGAATAAACGTAAAGGTGGATCCCGAACGCGCAATTGAGCTTCGCGAACGGCACGATGCAATCACCCCTGCCTACCATATGAACAAGAAGCATTGGATTACAGTCACCCCCGAGGGCATGCTTCCTGAAAAGCTGCTCATGCAGTTAATCGATGATTCCTACCTTTTAGTCGTCAATGGACTCACTAAAAGACAAAAATCAACGTTACAGTCTATGTAACCTCCATTCAAACGGTTACACACGAGATAATTGGCCCAAAATCCTTATTTTTGACAGATTTACCCCATTCATGTCAAGGCCATTTTTTGCATTAGTATGTGTTAGCCTGCTTCTAAGCGCCTGTACCCAGCAGCTGATCTGTCCTGCTTACCAAAGTGCCTTTATATATGATCAGGATGAACTGCGAAGGAAGTTCAGCTATTTCCTGGAAGACTCTACTCCTAAGCTACTTACGGCCAGCAAAACGAAATATCTCATCGCAGAGCCTGTTTCTTACCGTAAAAAGCTTCGAAGCATGCAAACCGTGAAGATGCGTGACATCAATCCCGCCCTTCCGGATTCAATGAAGGTCGGACAGGAGGGGCTTTTGGGAGAAGATGGCGTTGTACCCGGTGCCGAGCTCGACCTGGCTGCCCGGTCTGTCATCGATAGTACCTATATCGTGGATATACCTGTCGATACAACGGCCGAGCTGGTGGACAGCGCTTATATGATCTCGAAAGACAAGGAAGTTAATTTGTTGAAATATGAAATGCCGGACAGCCTGGTATATGATGAAGCAAGCGGAAAATACGTTGTTCAAACACCGGAATACCGCGTTCAGCAAGTGCGTTTCAATGTTGAGCAGGATAACTACATGTGGTATTTGCGTAAGAATCTGGTGCTACCCGATGTTCGCGCTGCCCAGAATATGCAGGCGGCTGAAAAAGCTGCAGAAAAGAAAGAGAAGAAAGGGATCTCAGGGTTCTTCAAAAAACTGTTCAAGAAGAAGCGCGACTCAGATTCAACAGATACAGCGCCTGTTAAAGCTGCGGGAGAATTCGACTACGTTGACGATAATGAAGGAGCACCAGATACTACCGATGTGAAGGTTGCGCCCGAGAAGAAGAAGAGTTCGGTTTCATTCCTGAAGAGAAAGAAACGAAAGGATATAACCGAACCGAAAACGGCTGGAGGCAAATCAGAGAAAAAAAAGAAGGAAAAGAAAAAGAAAAAGAAGGATCCACAGGATATAACGAAGCCTGAAGAAAAGGAGGAAGAGGATGATGATGGGTTTTAATGGCGCACTCAACCGCAGCGGTGAAGAGATGCAAACGAGCGCTAAGTAAAATACAAGCAAGGGAAAAGCAGGTCAATCACCATATTACCCGATCCCTTAGTCGAACAATGTGAGGTTCCCAAATTGATCTGCCGGGGAGGTTGGAATTATTAGCGACGCTAGATTAATGGACGCGTCGGAAATGCGTGGAGATACGGGATAATAACTCATTTGTGTGCCTGGATATGGCTGGAGCACATCCAGCAA
Organism: Chryseolinea sp.; assembly: GCA_031400145.1. Lineage (GTDB taxonomy): Bacteria > Bacteroidota > Bacteroidia > Cytophagales > Cyclobacteriaceae > Chryseolinea. The sequence continues at coordinate 20,686 of JANNPM010000559.1, forward strand.
CTGGATCTCACTGCTCTCTCTATTGAGCCAGATCTTTTCAGATGCGGGCGTCATCACTACCGGCATTCTTTCCTGCGCGGTGGCCACAATAGCATTGGATGGAATCGTGATTATTCTGAAAGAATGGACAATATGACTTTGACTGTCCTCAAACTCTTCCCAAAAGCCGGCAAGTGAAAACAGATCCTGATCCGTGGTAACGAAGCGATAAGGTATCGCAGTTTTCTTCCCGACTTTCTTCCAGGCGTAGAATCCGTCAGCGGGCAAGATGCATCTCATCTTCATCAATGACTTTCTCAACGCACCTTTTTCAGGGATTGTTTCTGCATCAATATTAATGAGTTTTTCACTGACTGTTTTATTTTTAGACCATTCGGGGGATGTACCCCAATAAAAAGTGGAGAGACCGTGTGGACTATCCTGTGTAAGCACTGGAAGCAAGTGGGTAGGCGCGGCGTTGTATTTCGGACCAAACGATTCAAGGACTTCAGCGCGAAACCTTTCGCGAATTTTCGAGGCGGGAGCGGTTATACTGTACCTGTCGATCATATCATGTTGTTAAAAAAGCAAGCGCGCGCTCTTCCGACCAATATAATCCGTTTTTATTAAATTGGCTGAATCCGACGTGTCCTCCGAACCGTGGTGTTTCCAGTGTGAGCACAGGATTTTCGTTCACAAGCGCCCGCGGGTAGCACGTGTCGCTCAGGAACGGATCGTTAAGGGCGTTTACAATAAGCACCGGGATGCGGATATTCTTCAGGAAATGTATGGAGCTGCATTGCTGATAGTAATCCAGCGCGTTAACGTATCCGTGTAGGGGAGCAGTGTAACGGTCGTCGAATTCCAGTATGGTTCTGATGCCGTCTATATCGCTGGTGTCCAATCCTTTCATTAAAGCCGCTTTGGCTATGACTTTTTTCTTCAGGTTCCCGAGAAATCGCTTTGCATAAATACGGTTTGATGGCAGCGATATCTTCCTGCAACTTCCGTAGAGGTCGAGGGGAACAGAAAACACAACTCCCTTTTTCACATAGGGCGGAACATTTCCCTCACCGAGATATTTCAGTGTAAGGTTGCCTCCGAGGCTAAATCCGATCAGATAAATAGTATCGTAGGACCGTTTCATCGCATGTTCTATGACACTGCCCAGATCGTCTGTCGCACCACTATGATAAAATCGAAGCTGCTTGTTCACATCGCCGCCGCATCCGCGAAAATTCCATGTAACAACATCATAGCCGTTCCGGAAGAATGTTCGTGCCATTCCCTTCATGTAGGCGCGCGTAGAGTTTCCTTCGAGTCCGTGAGAAATGATCACCAGGTTCTTGGCGTCTAATCTTAGCCAGTCGAGATCAAGGAAATCATCATCCGGTGTTTGAATTCTCTCCCGCTGATAGGGGACGTCACGAACCCGGCGGAGCAATGCAGGAAAGATCGTCTCCAGGTGCGCTGAGAACAGCATGCGTGGTCGCTTATAGTCAGGTTCCACCGTTTCAGGGTTTGTTCGCGACGATGTGTATATGCCCCAGGTGATGCTGTCCGTGCCACGCGTACATCGCGATCATGCGATTAAGTGGCATCTCACGCCTGGTGTCGGGATGTATAAACTTTCTCTCCAGCGCAGCGGAATCGAGTTGCCTCAATAGAGACGTCCACTTTTTGTGCAGCGCTTTTATGAGTTGGACAGAGATGTCTGGATCAAGTTTCGTCTCGGGTGTTTCTGCCCACGCCCTTTCGTCGTAAGCCTTGATTACCGGTGTTTCTTCGGTCAGTGTCCATTTGAAACGTATATAAGCATTCATGTGACTATCGGCCAAATGATGCAATACCTGCCTGGCAGTCCATCCGCCATCGCGATAGGTTGTATCAAGTTTTTGCGTTGTAAAAGGTTTAACGACTTTTTGAATTTCAGCCGGCAGGTTTTCTATCTGATCGATACATTGAACTAGTTCAAGATCAGCATAGGATTCTTTGGGAGAAAACTTGCCGACAGGATAACGAAGGTGCAAATTGTCATTCATGAAATTCCGCTTTCGCTTTTTTTCGTCTGTTTCGAACCCGGATGTTCACCATCTCAATTATCATTGAAAACAAGATGGCAAAATAGATGTATCCTTTAGGAACCTCTTTGTGCAATCCTTCCAGGAAAAGCATGAAGCCAATAAGGATCAGGAAGCCCAGTGCTAACACTTCCATCGAGGGATGCTTGTTGATAAAGGCGCTTATCTTTCCTGAAAAAATTATCATTATCCCGATCGATAACACTACGGCAACGATCATGATGATCACGTGTTCGGTAAGTCCGACGGCCGTGAGTATAGAGTCGAAAGAGAAAATGATGTCGAGCAAAATAATTTGAACGATGATGCCTGCGACGTTAGCCTTTCCACTGCCACCTTCCGGCAGATCATCCTCGCCTTCCATCTCGTGATTGATTTCGCGCGTGCTTTTGGCAATAAGGAACAATCCACCCAGTATGAGGATCAGATCTCTTCCGCTGATAGCAAGTTCTTCCCGAAGGATAAGCGTATCGGGAATGGTGAATAACGGTTGTTTGAATTTCATCACCCACGTTATTGTCAACAATAGCAGAATCCGCACGAGCATGGCAAGCAATAGACCCAGATTCCGTGTCCTTGAGCGTATTGCAACGGGCAGTCTGTTGGACACAATTGAAATAAAAATGATATTGTCAATTCCGAGGACGACTTCGAAGAACGTAAGGGTTAATAAAGCGAGCCATGCCTCCGCGGTGAGGAAGATTTCCATGTAAGAGATTCAGGAGTTGTTAAAGCTGCTAAATTAGAACAAGTAACAGTCTGCTCCAAAGCGTCGTGGTGCCCGCGCCAAAACGGCGCGTCACATCTTGATTTCCTCTAAAAACGACCTTACCAAGGCAATTGACTGCTGCTCGTCTCCCTCAATCACCCTCAGGTTTTGACTTTTATAAGGCTCCTTGTTTCCCACTATTCCTGCGGCTGCTATGATCGCTTTGCCGAGGATGGGTTTTTTCCGACCGAATCCAGGCGCTTTCAAC
>JANNPM010000568.1:0-8181 GCA_031400145.1 Chryseolinea sp.
GATCAGCTTGGACTGGAACATGAAACTCTGGTGGCAATGGGCTGTGAGTATCTCCTTGCCGATCGCGTCGATGAATACGTAACGTTTTTGATGAACTTAAGGGATCGCTTTCCCGCCGCGTATGAAAAAGCCGCCGGGTACTGCGATTTTTATATCATCGCATGTCTTATCAGTACTCAGTTCTATAAGCTAAGCGCCAGGGAATTGTCATCACTTGTCACCATTTTTCAGGAGGTTTGTCGGCAGTGGCTGACTACATTGCTGATTCGCCACCATCCAGACTAACGGTAGATGTATGAACTTTCAGAAAATCACCCAGCTTTTAAAATCTCATCGGACAGTGATCCTAATCGCTGCCGACAATGCCCCGTTGATCATCAACTTTCTTTTTAAGTCCTTTAAGCAAAATGATGATGGATTAAAGTCCGATGCAATTGCTGAAAAGGATCTCATCACCACGCTCACTGACTACCTCTACGCTCTCAACAGGGATGAAATCCAGTTTCCCAAGCCTGCCAAGCAATATCTGACCGACTGGGCAAATGCCGGATTTCTCAGGAAGTATCCAGGCAGAAATGACGAGTTTCTCTACGAAATCACGGCCTCCACTGAAAATGCATTTAAATGGATCGACAGTCTTGACAAACGTGAATTCGTCGGACAGGAATCTAGGTTGAAGAATCTCTTCGAGAGCTTGAAAGTATTGTCCAGCAAATCCAGACGTGACTCCGCCGGGAGGTTAAGAGAACTTGAAGAAAAAAGGAAGCAGATCGAACAGGAGATCGATGACGTTAAGCAGGGGAAGATGGACGTCCTTGACAACCGGCAGATCGAGGAACAGTACTTTCTCATAGAGGAGATGGCAAAGGGCCTTCTCTCAGACTTCATTGCGCTCCTGAAGGGAATCGTGTACAGCCACAATGAAGAGGTGTGGAATGACCTGCTCAGACCGGAAAACGAAAATGACGTAAAGCGATATTTCGCTGACATCAATTTGCAGCTAATCGTCGACAAGGCAGAAGGTTACGCAATTTTCACGTATCACTGCTATGCCTGCTCCTACGTAAGCATTTGATTGAAAACGACCGCGAGGGAGAATCATCGAAGGCAATCTTGACAAGAGAAGACATACACCAGCTGGCGCGGCCATTTTACAAGGAAACGTCGAACGAGGCGAGCCAGCAAAAGCAGGTTGACACAGCGCTAAAGCGTGTTATTGAAGAGGGTTTTCTCAGAAAGATGAAAACGGAAGATGAGCAATATGAGATCAACAGAATCATTAAGGCATTCATAAATGCCGACACCATTAAAGATTCATTGGAAAGACTTCAGCAATATGCTGACCAGAATTCAGAATGAGTATGTTGGGAACCGAAATGCTTAACGCCGCCAGCGGCTTCAGGCTACACGCTGTTGAGTTAAGCTGATGAAAAACAAAAACAGCATTGATATTCTCATAATAGAGTTGGTTGACAGGTTACTATCGAATTTAAATTACTTCAGCATTTGAGCGGTGTACTTCCCTGTCGGAAACATTGAAAGGTATTCAGCCCTTATTTTTGCCGGGTCCTCCTGACTTATTTCCGACTGGCTATTTAACCAACACGCATACAAAAAGTCTTCATTTGCTCCGTAAACATTCTTCCTTGTCATGGCGTAGTAATATGACAGAGAGCCAAGCTCGGTAAGTCTTAAGTTATGGACAAATGTCAGAAACCGATCATAGTTTTCTTCAAAGCGTGGATCTGGCAGTATCAGTACCTTGCCCAGGGTATGATTCTTTTGGTTTATGTATAGTTGGTACAGGCATTGGCTGATCATCGTATGGAGGAAAGCATTATTGGGATACCGCTCTGCAAGTACCAGACTGTTGAATAGTCCGTTACCAAATTGCTCAAAATGATAGTTGGATGCTACGATTTCAAAATCGCTGCGCATACGAAAATATTTAACCTTATCATTTACATCTGAATGCCTTCTGGCGGAAGAACTGTAAGTTCTCAATTGCCTTTGGATTGCAGCAATTCGTTTCACACAGCTGGGATGGGTTTGCAACGTGTCGTTTGATTCATGGGAAGCATGCCACGTATTGGATTCGGTATAAGAAAGCCAGCGATCCTTGAAAGGATATGCCTGAAAATCAAAATACTTTTTTAAATCAATATTTTCGGGATGCATGCTGAAATCCGCTTGATCAAGAAGTTGAAGCGTGCGGGCAGGAGCCGCCAGGTCATACCCTGTATTGAGATAAAATTGCAGCGCCAATGAGTCCGCCTCAAATTCCTTTTCGCGGCCGTGTTTAGTAATGGACAAGCTCAGCGAACTGACCAATTGACTATATTTTGTATACTTACCATAATCGCTCTTAGAAATAGCCTTTACCCTTTTATTGATATCCTTGTCATAATTAAGTCTTGCAAACGCGATTGTCTTTATGTCGGAGTGCCGCGCGTGATAATGCGCGAGTTCGTGGCATAGTATAAAAGCAATTTGCCCTTCACTTTCCATCCGTGACAACAGACCGAGGGTAAATGCAATCGTTCCTTCTCCATAACTCATCGCATTGACAGCTTCACTCCGAAATACATACACCGATGCTTCTCTTTGTAAAGAGGGATTGGATGCATAGATTACATCAAGCACTGATTGAAGGTAAGGGGATATCTCGTTGTCGACAATCAAATAGTCACCATTAAACTGTTGCACAACCTCGCTCGCGCGGTTATCATAGAGTTTCTTTGCAAAGGACATTTCCTTCCCTTCAAGACCTGTGATTGTGCTCTTATCCAACGCAAGTTTCAATCTTATAGCACGCTCGACATTTGGTGGGATTGTATCTTGAAATGGCGCAGGAACGTATGCCAGCTCGAACTGAGACAATGCAGTAATCCAGGAAAAGCATGTGAGTAACGTAATCAGGAGCCTCTTCACTATGTAAGTCACATCGTTATTGATGCCCAAATTACGCCTTTTTAAAATTGCCTAATCTCTAGATGTAATAAAATGTGGAGTATTGTGGATTTCTCTTGAGAATTGCTTGTTTGCTTGGTCGGCGTTGTATTTCCATGCGGACTGCGGGTTTACGCTACTGTCTCGTTTGCCCCCACTCCAAATACTTTTCAATCTGAGATACCGCATAGTAAGGAAGATTAAGCAGAATAAACTGCTTCCCTCCTTGCGTCGTTGCCTTTGTAAGGGATAGTTCCCCGGCGTAAAATCGAACAGCAATATTATGCGGCGCGGCATCCATGAAGAGATGCAACGAACGCAGCGTTCCCTCACTGCCTGATTTTACTTCAATTGGTATGAGCTTACCTTCAAATGGAAATAAGTAGTCAACTTCAGCGACGGATGTTTTCTTCTCACGTACCCAAAAATGCAAGGCACTCAATGACTGGTGTTGAAAGGCAAGTAATTCCTGCCCTACGAGATGTTCAATCATGTTGCCTTGGTAAACTTTGCTTAAATCATCGGTACTTAGAATTTCCCTTTGAATGCCTGCAAAATAATTCATCAGTCCGGTATCCAACACATGCAGCCGCGGCGATTTCTTCAGATCAGGAAGTAGCGGAAGCGTGTAGCCCGTGTCGGGATAAACAATGTATAGCAATAAGGCCTTCTGCAATGCGCGCAAAGCTTCTCCCATCTCTCTTGAGCCGTAGTTTGAGTTGCCAAATCCCTGGAATTTAATCCGCTTTCCTGCTTGCGCAAATGACGCACGGATAACGTGTCTTATCATTTGCATCTGAGTTTCACTTCGCGCATACTTCTCGACATCGTCCATGTACGAAGTGAGCAATGAGTCGTAGATGGGGGAAAGCATCACCAGGTCCTTGTGATCGCTATAGTGTTGAACAGCTTCAGGCATGCCGCCTATCAATGCATAAATGTGGAATAGAGAAAATAATTTTTCGTGCGCAAAGGATGCTGCCGGGATTTGCTGTAACTGTTGTGCCGCTGCGGTTTCGCCAATGGCTAATAAAAATTCTTTGAACGATACGGGGCGCAATACCTTGTACTGAATTCTACCTACTGGAAAACTTAAATTCTTGTCAAACAATGTTTCCAGCATGCTGCCTGCCGCGATGACCGCTATGTCCGGCTCTTGCTCATAGAAGTATCGAAGGACATTTATTGCTTCTGGCGCCGCCTGTATTTCGTCGATGAATAAAAGTGTTTGGTGCTTCATTGACAGACTTTTGCTTTTCAAGAAGAAAACAGACTGAAGCAGTGTCTCAATGGTGGTAAATTGCTCGAATGGCTGGCTATCCCCTGGGAGCTCCAGATTCAAATAAATGTATTGTTCGAAATTCCCGGCGAATTGATTAATCACAGTGGTTTTCCCGACTTGCCTCGCACCGCGAATCACTAGTGGCTTTCGTGAAGGCTCATTTTTCCACTGTTTTAGCTCGTTTTGTAGGTCTCTGCCAAACATTGCATAAAGTTAGGGCAATTTAGTGCAACTTTTAACACAAAGTTAGGGCAAAAATCTAGGTTTTCTGTAGCAAAGTTAGGGGAGTTTGCGAATGCAGCAGCAACAGCCACCCGCCCGCTCCTGGATCAACAGATGAACTACCAAGCTTGTATGAGTAGACTTGTAGCTTGTATCTTGTAGCTTACAGCTTTTCCCTACTCATACCTCAGCGAATGCACGGGATTCGATCTTGCAGCGCGCAGTGTCTGCACGCTTACTGTTAACAACGCAATCGCTAACACAATCAGGCCGGCGATAGGAAATGTGAGCAATGAATTTGAAGTGTGGTACGCGAAGCTCTGCAGCCAGTTGTTCATGAGAAGGTAAACTACCGGAACACTGCTCTTGTATTTTCCCTTGAGAATGGATGAGGGTCGGAAGGACGATAAGACAATTGCTGGATAAAAGCCGGATATTAGAGTTCCCCAATGTGCATTGAATTGTTCGTTATCGATCGGTCATTATTCAATTCCGGGCATGTGAAAGATGGGGAGCTAGCATTTAACGATTACCCGACACCGATGCGTTTTTAAAAAAGATTTTGGTTCAATCAAATGATATCAGCTACACCTCATGCCTCGCGCTGAACACTTGAACCAAATGCGGCACCATACTCGCTACTGCCCACCTCTGCTATCAATGAATTTCTTTGGCTTTCGACTTTGCCCAATAAGCTGGATCTTCTCTATTTGCTGCTGTGTAACCGTTATTATGTCCGGTACGACCCGGAGCTTCGACTGAAAAAGTGACCGGAGCTTTTGCGTCGTCTCATCGCCCACCGCATTAAGCAACACACTTATTTTTAACTCATCAGTTCCCAAGTCACCTGTCCGCACTTCTATCACGTAATCGAGCACTTCGTCTACCTGGTTCAGGAGCTCAGATATTCCAGGGGGATACATTGTAGTGCCTTTCAATTTGATCATTTGCTGCTTTCTGCCCAGCAGAGGTCCAAGGCGGAGGGTTGTTCTGCCGCAAGGACAACTGTCCTGATAAGCGACGGCTATGTCACCGGTTCGATACCTCACCAATGGCATTGCTTCTACATCAAGTGTAGTGACGGTTATCTCGCCGGGAGTGCCCGCGGGTACCTGGTTGCCTTCATCGTCGAGCATTTCCACATATATCAATTCCGGATGGTGGTGTCCTCCCCTGCCGTGGCCACACTCCGTAAAAGCTGTCTGCATCTCGGTGGATGCATATGTCCCATACAGCCGGATGTTCCATGCGTCTGAGATTCGTTTGCCGAGTGTGTTTAATGTAAGCTCCTGAGTACGCATACCCTCACCTATGCAGATTGCCTTCCGCACGCTGCTGGCGTTAAGGTCAATATCATTTGAGTGAGCATGCTCTATCAGTTTAAGAATAAAGGACGGTACTGCTACAATTGCTGTAGGCTTAAGTCGTTCAATGATCTCCCACTGCATACCGGGAATTCCCGGCCCTACACGTATCAGGCCCGCGCCGAGCTTACGAATGCCTTCATAATATGCCATGCCAGCCATAAACTGCCTGTCCAGCGTGAGCATCAGCTGGTAAAGTTCATCCGGTCTCCCATCGGCACAAGTGAACGAGATACATTCGTTGTACGCAAGTCTCCGCAAATCTTTTTCAGTCAGTGCTACGGTTACCGGATTACCGGTAGTTCCTGACGTGCCGGTATATTCAACGATGTGGCTACGCGGTACGCTAAGGAAGTCCCAATTGTTGCGATGGAAGTCGTCCTTGGAGGTGGTTGGAAGAGATGGAATATCCTCCAGAACTTTGATGTCTCCTGCCTGAAAGCCATTTGAAGAAAACATCCTTTGATAAAAGGGAGAATTGTTCCCGACGTAGGTTAAGATTTCTTTTACCTTGACTTCCTGGAAATGGCGGATTTGCTCTGGCGTACCGCCCTCAATAACGGGTATGAATTTCATTGTTCAATTATGACTACTGCACAGGCGATGGCATGCAGATGTGAAAACGACAAATGTATTTTATTCCAATCGTTTTTTAACGCTTCATCCCTGAAAGTTCCCCTGAGCTCAATGTAAGGCCTGCCGAAATCATCATGGAGGATGGCAATGTCTGCGAGTCCATGGTCAAGGGTGAGACCCCGCCCGATGGCTTTAAGAAACGCTTCCTTGGCGGCGAAGCGTGCCGCATAACTCTCACCGTTGAAGGGTTGCGCATCGCAGAACGTGATCTCCTCATTTGAAAAAATCTTTTCTTTGAACCCATTGTCTTTGATGACTTTTTCAAGCACGCGCTGAACTTCAATGATGTCAATTCCTACACCTTTGATCATTTCAATTCATCTTTACACTCTTTTAGATTTTCCTGCATGTAAGTTTTTTCTTGTACGGTAGCAACCTCCATTGACATTCCCTGGGAATAGGCAGCTATCGCATTACTCCAATCACCATTATCCCGATAATAATCTCCTGCGAGCATGTAGGCATGATAAGATGAGGGATTCCATTTGGTGATACTGTCCGGCAACATATCGGTGCGCGGCGCAAAGGGGAATCTGTATTTGCTAAACTTCAGATAATCTCTGTACTCAGGTTCATTAATAAACTCGTCTGCCGGGATGGTCAACAGCGATTCATAACGTTCCGCGTTTGAAACAGGTTTGGTAGCCAGCACTTTATTCAGGTCATAGCATACAAACTTGCCAAGTTGCCACGGTGCGGTCGATATCCAAACCAACCCTTTTTCCGGCTGGAAGATTATCCCATGGTGTGCCACCAACTGGTTAATGAGCTTTTCATTCCCTCTCCCAATATTCTTATCGCCCAGTCCACGCTGGTTCCTCAGAATAGCGGCGGTTTTGACCACTGAATTCTTTTCATTACGCCCCAGCAGCTCGGCTACACGCTTGAACCGATAGGGGGAGGCACTGGTTTTCATGTGATCCATATTCAATTTTGTACCTCCGAGCAATGAGCCTTGAAAATGATTTGTGGATATGATTTGATCTCCTGTTCCCTCGAACAGGTCTATGCCGTCGACACTTTTTTCAATGATGGATGCCTTGTGCTCTTTTGCAGAACCAATCAGGAAAGATTCTGATACAAACATCTTGCGCTTCTCGGCAATGGCATATGCTTCCCGGATCGTAGTTGCGTATTGTAGTATTTCGCGTGCGACAAGCGATACCGGTGTCGCACTGCCTGAAGGCACCTTCGACTTCGCCGCATTGATGGTCACCGTAAGTCCCTGGTCGTTCATGCCGGAAACTACACCCGTCATTCCTCCGAACGTCACCATCATGAATCCGAATCCACGCGCAGGTTTGTAAAATGCAACGATCTTATCGCGCGCAAATTCATCCCCGACGTAAAAGTCAAAATTACGTCCTATGATCAAACTTCCGTCTTCGGAACGGCTGCCCCAAGTGGCAAACGAAGTGCATCCTACCAATGACATGTTTTGCAACGCATGCCCGATATCGTGGGCGGCGTGATAGTTCAGGAAGCGCTGATAAGGGGCTGCGATGTCATCAAGATCGTGCGCGGCTGATTGGGATACACCGAATATCTCCAGCTGATACTCTTTCGTAACATATGAAGTGAGGTCACGGTTGAACCATTTGACAAAGTACTTCAGCATGCCGAGGTAAAATCTGCCAGGAACCAGGCGATGAATTTGCTCGGCAAAAACTTCTTCCTGATACTTGACCAGGTCCTCGGTAAGTTTTCCGTTGGCAACGCCACGTTCAT
>JANNPM010000571.1:0-20037 GCA_031400145.1 Chryseolinea sp.
CGCGTGTTTGCAAAAGCGTGCTGCTTTTGTTTGCAGGAGCAGGGATATGTTCCTGCGAGCAGAACAGCATCAGAACGAAGGACATTTATGCTGTGGATAGTCTCCTTAGCAGTCAAGTGCAATATCTCGCGAACCATGACGCGACTATTGAAAAAGGAATTTCGCTGGGTAACAAGGATGACCTGGTGACCGTAAAGCCAGCGGACACTATAGCCTGGAAGAAAGAACTCGAAATATTCAAAGTGCTCGATGTTATCAATAAGCCGATAAACAAACAACGGTATCGCATTAAGTTTTACTCGGACAGCAAAAGCAATCTGAAAGTTAAATCGTTCCATACCGATGACGAGCTGAGCGTAAAGTATCTGAATGTATATTACCAACATTCACCAACGCGGATGAAAAAGATCGAGGCATCCTATGATGAATCAAATCCATTATACCATAGTGCAAAAATCCTGTCGCTGGAGTTTGAGCAGATCAGGGATACATCAGTACTGACATCATTTTCCATTCGTGGAGGTCAGAAAATGTTCCTGGATGAAACTGTTCAGTACAATATCGTCGGAACGTTAACACTTGGACACTAATTTATCATGGCGAAGCGGGGAAAAGAAGCGCTAAAGGATGAGGACAAGAGGCGGTTAAACAAGCGTAGCCTGCATCAGCTTCTCGGAATCTTCCGGTTCGCCGGGCCATATAAGGCATGGTTCACGGCGGGCCATATAGCGTTGAGTTTATCAAGTATCACACTGCTCGGCTTTCCATACCTTGCCGGGAAGTTGCTCGACATAGCAAGTGGAAAACCGGTACCCTTCTTTAACTCCATCAATCAGGTAGCCCTTGCGTTAATTGCTGTGTTATTTCTTCAGGGAGTTTTTTCTTTTACAAGGGTATACACATTTTCGGTAGTAAGCGAAAGGTCGCTTGCCGACCTTCGCAAAGCCATGTATCAGAAAATGATCTGGCTTCCGTTGAGTTTTTTTGACACCAGGAGGGTTGGCGAACTGATGAGTCGCATTACGTCCGATGTCGGGACCTTGTCAGAACTATTCTCATTCACTTTAGCCGAAATGTTGCGTCAACTGCTCACTTTAGTCTTCGGGCTGGGCATTATTTTTTATCTCGCGCCAAAGCTTACCGGCTTCATGTTACTGACCATTCCGGCATTGGTTTTACTTGCGCTGGTTTTTGGCAAGTACATCCGCTCGCTGTCCAAAAAAACACAGGATAAGCTTGCCGAAGCAAACATTGTTGTGGAAGAGTCTCTGCAATCCGTTTCGGTTGTGAAGGCATTTACTAATGAAGCTTTTGAAACCAACCGGTATGCAAGAGCCCTTGCCGAGGTGGTAAAGGTTGCTATACGCACCGCCCGTTTCCGGGGTCTTTTCATCTCGTTTATAATCTTTGCGCTGTTTGGCGGAATAGTTACTGTAGGATGGTACGGAGCGCAGCTCGTACAGGCCGATGAAATTACCGTCGGAGAGTTGTTTTCCTTTGTGATCTATACATCGTTTATCGGTGGTTCCATCGCCGGTCTCGGCGACATTTACACACAGGTACAGCGTGCAATTGGGGCGTCCGAACGGCTTCTGGAGTTGCTGAATGAACGTGACGAATCCGCATCTTACGGCAGTGCTGTAGATAAGTTGCAGGGAAAGATCGTCTTTGCCAATGTTTCCTTTTCATATCCTACACGAAGTGATTTCACTGTTCTGAAGAATTTATACTTTGAGATTTCTTCAGGTGAAAAGGTCGCTTTGGTGGGACCGAGCGGCTCAGGAAAATCCACCATTATCAATCTTTTAATGAGATTTTATCATGTCAGTGCCGGCTACATATCTGTGGATGGTGTTGCCGTTGATAACTTTGATCTGTCAGGATACCGCAAAAACATAGGTATCGTTCCGCAAGAAGTTTTATTGTTCGGAGGAACGATCCAGGAGAACATCGCATATGGCAAGCCAACGGCGCCCTTTGACGAGATCCGTGAAGCTGCCAGAAAGGCTAATGCATTGGAATTTATTGAGAGCTTTCCCGAACAGTTCGAGACCGTCGTCGGTGAACGTGGCGTGAAGCTGTCCGGGGGACAGCGCCAGCGGATAGCAATTGCAAGGGCGATACTCAAGGATCCGGCCATACTTATCCTTGACGAAGCAACGAGCTCGTTGGATGTGGCCTCCGAAGTGCTGGTGCAACAAGCGCTGGACAAGTTAATGGAAGGTAGAACTACTATTATTATTGCCCACCGGCTCAGTACCATCAAAAAGGTTGACCGGATCTTTGTGATCAAAGAAGGTCAGCTTGCAGAAGTTGGATCCCACGCTGAGCTCACCGTGCTTGATAATGGGATTTATAGTAACTTGCTGAAGCTTCAGCTAACGTAATTCTGTCGATGTCTAGGCAATCATCGATATTGTATCATGGGCAGCATGTCAGAAAGGTTATTAAGAGACTTTAAGCTCAGATCAACGCCAAACAGACAGGAAATTCTGCATCTATTCCTGTTGAGGGACTATGCACTTTCTCATGGTGATATTGAGAAAGAAATCGAAAACAATTTTGACAGGGTTACTGTTTACCGGACGCTTAAAACATTTCTTGTTAAAGGTCTAATCCATAAAGTCCTGGATGACGAAGGAAGTTTGAAGTATGCATTGTGCAAGGAGGCGTGTACCACGGCTGAGCACCATCATGATCATGTGCATTTCAAATGCAACCAATGTAGTCAGACCAACTGCCTTAATGTTGAAGTTCCGAATGTACGACTACCAAAAGGATACCGGGCAACTGAGTGGAATTTATTGATACAGGGAATATGTGAACGTTGCAGCGATTAATTCTTTTTGTGGGGTTTCATTTTGCTTCCCGGCCGCATTAATAAAGCTAATGATATTAAGGATAATATATATTTGCTGTTTTGAATTGGATGGATTGGTAAACCTGCAAATTTTTGATATCTATACACGTTTATAACCGGAAATAACGCTCCATTGCCTTCAGTACTTAACATACTTCTATTCTCCCTTTTCAAAGACGCCAATGGAAAGGAGACGGTATTGTTTGGCGTTTTTGCGTTTATCATCATTGTTTTTCTGGTTCTTGATCTCGGGTTATTTCATAGGAAGGCTAGTAAGACAACCACGAAATCCGCGCTGTATCAATCCGTATTCTGGGTATTGATATCAACTCTCTTTGGCTTTTTTATTTACAGATCTGAGGGACCAGATCACGCGATAGAATACTTCTCTGCTTACCTCACAGAATATGCGCTGTCCGTCGACAATATTTTTGTCATACTATTGATACTAAAGTATTTTCAGGTCAAGGAGGAGTACTATCACAAAACACTGTTCTGGGGTATATTGGGTGCTATCGTTTTTCGCGGTATTTTTATCTTTGTAGGCGCACTCCTTATCCATCAATTTCATTGGATTCTTTACATTTTTGGAGTTTTACTCATCTATTCAGGTATCCGGATTTATTTTGAAGATGGCGACCAAAGTATAGAACCGGAGAAAAACCCTGTTATGAGACTTTGCCGAAAGTATCTTCCGATGTCTAAGGGGGAACACGCGGGTAGCTTTTTAGTAAGGGAAGATGGCAGGCTGGCGTTCACACCGCTGTTCCTGGTCATTGTGCTCATTGAAACAACCGACCTTATTTTTGCGGTCGATTCAATACCCGCAGCATTCGCAATCACTCAGAATGAGTTCTTAGTCTATACGTCCAACATTTTTGCGGTAATGGGACTTCGTGCAATGTTTTTCCTTTTGGCAGGTATCATCGACAAATTCTATTTGCTGCAGAAAGGACTTTCAATCATTCTGTTCTTTATCGGCGCAAAAATGTTGATGGAAATCTTCGACTTACACGTAGGAGTATACACTTCTTTCGCTGTGATCATTGCCACGCTGACTTTATCGATTGTGTTTTCAGTCATTATCCCGAGGAAGGTAAAGGACGAAAGCGCTTGATTACTCCTTCATTCCCTCGGCAAAAAGGTTTCCTGGAAGGACCTTCAATAAAATGGGTAAGGTTAGAAATTTCTGCGGCAACGAAACGATTCCAACATTTGGAATCGTTCTTATTATCCTGATCAGCTCTAATCTGACTTTTTCCTTTTCATCGGTTTTTAATTCATTGGATCCAGCCTTTCGTATCAGCGCCAGTACATCTCCATTTTCGGCAACACTTTTAACCAGTTTGCTCTTGTGCCTCTCGGCAATTTTTGACAACCGCTTTATAAATTGATCTCCTACCTGGTCGTAATTTTGGCTCTCCTTCAGACGTTCGAGTTCTCCCCAGTGCTCTAGGACAAATCCTTCGATAGCGATCATGCTGTTTTCAAGGTCGTCTTCTGAAAATCCCAGGTACTGGCAGAATCTCTTCAGGAAATCAAGCTCTTCCTGTTCTACTTTTTTGTCGGCTAAAATTATAAGGATTCCAACTTCTAGAAAAAATTTTTTTAGTATCCAGGAGTTCTCCGAAGGCAGATTAATATCTTCGACAGCAAAACCTCCTTCAAAAATCTTGAATGCTTCCTTGCGCCTTTCAGAAGTTAGCTCAGTGCTTTCAATAAAATGATCATACAGCCGGCGCTCCTCGAACGATATCTCTTTATTGGAATGGGCGGCGGCTGCAATAACCTTAATAACTGAAAATCTTAACTCCTCGCGCTCATATCTGAAGAAGTCCGTTACGATGCGGTCCGCATTGGTGTGTAGCCATTTCCCATAAATGAAGACGTCAAGAAACAACAGGCTGTTATGAAAGAACCTTGACCAGAAGTTGCCTTCAAACTTATTAGTGTGTTCAATGCGTTTGTCCAGAATCGTTTCGGCCAATTCCATCGAGGATTTTTTTCGCCCTAGCAATGTCTTGGTGGGTGTGGCCAGCTCCGGAAAAATGTTGTTATAAAAACTTCCAATGCTCTCAAGCGTTTTTTCGATGGCCGCTGAAATGTCCGCAGGACTTTTGATGGGCTTTTCGTAAAAGAGGAGTGAACTGCTGATCAGGCTTTCTGCCAATAGTATCTTCATCCGGTCCTGATCATTCCAATTCTCGCTATCCGCCAACGGAACACCGCCGACTGACTGCCCATACATAAGTCCGGTAGGTTGAATGATCCGATAGAGGGATTGTTCCGGATGTGAAGCCTTCTGATCTCTTTCCCCCGCCCCTGATATAATCAACTCTTTCCGGAAATCAAGATAGTGTTTAAGCCATCCCTTATTGTTAAGATTCATAACCCATATAGATCTGGAAATCGAAATTACTGCTTTTCAGGTCAAATGGATACTTCGTCATCATGAAGGGTCTTTCCATCCTTTTGATTCCATCTTTTTGGCGGCAGACTCTGTTTTCTGCTTTAATGATTTCTTGAATTGATCGACTTGGCGACCCATTTGCTTATCCTGGCAGCCCAATATTTGAGCTGCGAGTATACCTGCATTTCTTGCGCCGTCAAGCGCAACGGTAGCCACAGGAACTCCAGCTGGCATCTGAAGTATTGACAATACCGAATCCCAGCCATCAATTGAATTGGAAGATTTAATTGGCACACCGATAACAGGAAGCGATGTGATGGAAGCGATCATTCCCGGGAGGTGCGCTGCACCGCCTGCACCGGCGATTATGACCTTAATCCCGCGGCCGCGTGCATTAGTTGCATAATCAACCATCCGAATTGGCGTCCGATGCGCAGAAATAATTGTCACTTCGTGTAGAATATCAAACTCTTCCATGATCTCAGCAGCTTCTTTCATGATCCGAAGATCCGACTGACTGCCCATGACGATTCCAACGATGGGTGTACTCATTTCAGGTGATTACTTTAAAGGTGTCCTTTACAAAGTTCGCTTTTCTTCTTAGTTCGTCCGGGTCATCGTCTACAATCGTGACATGCCCCATCTTGCGGAATGGCCTGGTGTAGAGCTTTCCATATAGGTGAACATGAACGCCTGGTATCGCAAGAGCTTCATCAAATCCCTTGTATCGTGCCCTTCCCGAATGTCCGGGTTCGCCCAACAAATTTACCATCGCGCTTCCTGATATAGTACGCGTATCTCCCAGCGGCAAGCCAAGTATGGAACGGAGGTGTTGTTCATATTGCGAGGTCATATTCGCTTCAATTGTTTGGTGTCCGCTGTTGTGTGGTCGCGGTGCAATCTCGTTCACCAGCACGCTGCCATCCTTTGTGACAAACATTTCTACAGCGAGCAACCCCACCATATCGAGCTTCTCAATTATCGTGCGGGCTATGCGTTTCGCCTCTGCGGCAATGGCTACCGGGATATTTGCTGGTGAAAAAAGATACTCAACTAAGTTCTGTACGGGGTGAAAAACCATTTCGACTGCCGGGAAGGTTTTCACTTCACCCAGGATGTTACGGGAGACGATCACCGAGATTTCCTTTTCGAAGTCAATCAGTGATTCCAGTAACCCAGGCGCATCGAATGCCTTATCCATATCTGCCTCCGATCGAATGACCTGCACACCGCGGCCGTCATATCCTTCCCGGCCTAACTTGTTCACCGCCGGCAGAAAGTCGGAATGTTGCCTGACATCCAGCGCACTTCCCACCAGGATAAAATCCGCCGTGGGAATGTTGGCATCCAGATAAAACTTCTTCTGTAACCGCTTGTCTTGTATAAGCTCGATGACTTCAGGCTGGGGATAGACCCGGACACCCTTTTCAACCAGCGCTTTTAACGCATCCGTGTTGATGTTTTCAATTTCTATTGTGACTACCTGGCAGTGAGAGCCAAAATCGAAAACCGTATCGAAGTCGGTGAGTTTTCCGACATGGAATTCAGCAAGGGAAGAGCACGGCGCACTGGGATCCGGGTCCAATACCATGAACTGAATATTGAAATCCACACCTGCCTGGATCAACATCCTGCCTAGCTGCCCTCCTCCCAGTATACCGACCTTTCCTTCAAGTTGAAAAGATGATGCCAAATGTTATGAATTTAATTTCAAGTTAGCGAGTCCCGCCAATCTGCCGTCATTTAACAAAATCAATTTTGAGAATTTTATCGCCAGCCTCCTGCGTAAGCACGATATCCGGAATTAATTGCTATCTGATCAACTGATATACCGCCAGCGCAGAAGTATATGCAAGCACCGTCATGTAAACGAGCTGAACCATCGGCCACTTCCATCCCTTTGTCTCACGATAAACCACCGCCAGTGTGCTCATGCACTGCATGGCAAACGTATAAAAAACCAACAGCGAGAACCCGACCGCCGTGGTAAATCTGGGTCCGCCGGTGTCCGGATTAATCTCCGCCCGCAGCCTGTCCTTGATCGTATTCGAATCGTGTTCATTGATACTGCCTATGCTATAGATGGTTGCCATGTTGCCAACGAAAACCTCGCGCGCCGCGAATGAGGTGATTAAAGCAATGCCTATCTTCCAGTCATATCCGAGTGGTCTGATCACTGGTTCTATCGCTTTCCCAATCAGTCCCGCGTAAGAATTTTCCAGTTTAAACGACGCAATCCTGTCTTCCAGGCCTTGCCCTGTCCGACCGGCGTTTTTGTCCTGCTGCAATACGAGCTCGCGTGCCCTGGTGAGTTTGTCCCCCGGACCATAGCTCGCAAGTACCCAGAGAATCACCGAGATCGCGATGATGACTTTGCCCGCTTCCAGGACGAATGCTTTTGTCTTCTCCAGTATCGTATAACCTACGTTCGACCATTTGGGAAGCCTGTAGGTTGGCAGTTCCATGATGAGAAAACTGCGCTCTTTCACCTGAATCAGAAAGCTTATAACCCATGCTGAAACAAGGGCGGCAACGAAGCCTAGTAAATACAGGCCCATCAGCGCTAGCCCCTGCAGGTTGAAGAACCCCAAAGCCTTTTGATCAGGTACGATGAGTGCAATCAGAATTGTAAAGACCGGCAGCCGCGCTGAGCAGCTCATGAGTGGCGTAACCAGAATAGTGACGATGCGTTCTTTCCAATTGTCTATCGTACGTGTCGCCATGATCGCGGGAATTGCACAGGCAACGCCGGAAATAAGCGGGACGACACTTTTGCCGTTCAGTCCGAATTTGCGCATCACCTTATCCATGAGAAATACAACGCGTGCCATATAGCCGGTCTCTTCCAGTACTGCGATGAACGCAAATAGTATGGCGATCTGTGGAACAAACATTATGATGCCCCCGATTCCCGGCGTAATTCCTTCCGCCAACAATCTGGTAAGCACACCTTCCGGAAGCGCTGCCAAAAGATAGCTGCTGACATCAGCGAAGACACCGTCGATCAGATCCATCGGTCCTTCTGCCCAGGCAAAGATTGCCTGAAATATCAGGAGCAGAATTCCGACGAAAATGAGGTATCCCCATACTCTGTGTACGAGTATCCGGTCTAATCGCGATGAATACTTTTTCCACGAATTATCGGATGCCTTTAGTGTGACTTCGTTAAGAAGATCGTGGATAAAGCTATAGCGCTGTATTGTTTCCGCACCTTGATATTTTCCGGGAAAAAAGCCGTGCTTGTTCCGTATGTTCTGCACCAGCTGCTGCTTTTCCGTACTGAGAAATTTCAAAGATTGCGGTTGGTCGAGTAACTGGTAAGCCTCGTAGTGATTGTCGACTCCTAACTTTTCACGTACCTCGAAAACGGGCGCCTCCGACGCTTTCCAAATGTTAAAAACAGGCGCTCCTGCCCCTGGGATGGGCTTTGCCATCTGCTTTTTCAACTCGTCAAGGCCGACGCCATTTCGGGCGTTGATCGGTACCACAGGGACACCAAGCTTTTTTGACATGGCCATAAAGTCGTAGCTGATCCCGGCTTTCGCGGCCAGATCCATCATGTTAAGTGCTAGAATGGTCGGAAGGCCCAGGTCGATGATCTGCGTTAACAGCAGGAAGCCCCGCGCTAAGTTTGTGCCGTCCACGATCACAACGACCTTCTCCGGGGTTGTCGTTGCGTGACGGTCCAATAGGATTTCAGCGACAATTTTTTCATCCAGGCTTCTGGGATAGATGCTGTAAATTCCAGGCAGGTCAATGACTTCTGCAACATTGCCATCCGGAAGACTTGTGAAGCCAGACCTCTTTTCGACGGTCACTCCGGGAAAATTTCCAATCTTTTGGTTTAACCCGGTGAGGTAGTTAAACAAAGATGATTTCCCCGAATTAGGGTTTCCAACGAGTGCAATTTTCGTCCGGGGACCAGAAGTCATTAATTCAGGATTGAGATCGAAGCTGCCTCGTCGAGGCGAAGGGAAAGTTCATAGCCAGACACACTGATACACACGGGGTCTCCAAATGGAGCGGTGAAATTAAAACGCACAGAGGACCCTGGCAGACAACCCATTTCCATCAGTTTCACAGAAAGCTGATCGTCCGTGAACCCGGTGACAATACCCACATCCCCCGGGCGCATTTCCGCAACGTTCTGTGCCATCCTTATTTAGATTGATTTTAAACAACAAATATATAGGATTTAGTGATTGGAGGATGGGATTTCTATTGGTTGTTAAATGCCTTCAGCTACGAAAATGCGCTTCACCCTTTCATTCGTATTCGTGAGAATCTCGTAAGCGATCGTGTTGATTTTGGCGGCTATGTGCTGGATTGGAAAATCTTTACCAAAAAGGACAACCTCGTCACCCTCATCGGCCTGAATGCCTGTAATGTCGATCATTGTCATGTCCATACACACATTGCCAATGACCCTGGCTACGCGACCATTCACCTTTACCTCACCGACACCACCACCGAATGCCCGGCTGAATCCGTCGGCATAACCAATGGCAATAGTGGCTATCTTAAGTTCACTGGGCGCCACGCCACGCCTCCCGTACCCTATGCTTTCACCCTGCCTGACGGTCTTAACCTGTGAAATAATGGTCTTCAGTGTAGCAACCGGTCTTAACTCGTGACCTCCTGCGGCAGTCGGGTCAATGCCATACAGGCCGATGCCAAGTCGAACCATATCCAGCTGATACTCGGGAAGACGCAAAATTCCAGGCGTATTGAGAATGTGATACATTGGCCTGTAGCCGACAGCACTTGACAGGGCTTCAGCGGCAAGCAAAAATTTGTCAAATTGAAGACGGGAAAAGTTATCATGACCTTCCTCATCGGCACCAGCCAGGTGACTGAATACTGAGGCAATGCGAAGGTTTGGATTCTTAATGAGAATGTTTGTCAGCTCTTCCAATGCATAGGAGTCGAAACCCAGGCGATTCATTCCTGTGTCGACCTTGAGATGAATGGTGCATGGTCGTCCCTGCAAGTAAGCTAATAGCGATAGCAGTATTTTCAGGCTGTAAACTTCTGGTTCAAGAAAATAGGCAATAAGTGATTCAAAGCTTTCTTCGGACGGGTTCATCACCATTATTGGAAGGGTGATATTGTTCTTTCTAAGCTCTATGCCCTCATCCGCATACGCAACTCCAAGATAGTCCGCCTGATGATATTGAAGAAGATTGGCGATTTCAGTGCTTCCGCTACCATACGCGAATGCCTTAACCATAACCATAATTTTTGTAGACGAATGCAGCCTCGCTTTGAAAAAATTAAAGTTGTGGACAAGTGAATCCAAATCGATCTCCATGACCGTCCCGTGAACTTTTCTTTGCAGCTTCGAGACGATTTTCTCGAATTTGAAATTTCTGGCCCCCTTCACCAACACAACTTCATCGTGCAGCGCCGAGAAATCAAATTCATCCAGAAATTCCTCTGTAGTAGAATAGAAAACAGACGATGGTGGAAAGTCCGATCTGAAATTTGAAAGAACCGGGCCAATGCCTACAACAGCCGGGCTATGATGACGTTGAATTATTTCTAGTATACTGGCAACAAGCTCGTGATCTTTAAGGCCGGACTCAAGAATATCAGAGAGGATAATTCTCTTTTTGTTCTTTTGGTTTTGATTTGATAAAAATTGCATTGCAATTTCCAACCCGCCTAAATCATTGTTGTATGTATCGTCAATTACCTGGCAATGATTGATGCCATCTTTCAGTTCCATTCTCATTGAAACAGCGCGCAACCCGTCGACTAGCTTCTGAAGGCCTGATGCTTCATAGCCGAGCAGTACCATTGCAGCAATGCAGTGTGACAGGTTTTCAATAGAGGCGCGATCGGAAAAGGGAATAACGAGACGTGCCGTTCCATTGTTGTACGAGATTGTCAGATGCCCGTTATCCGGCAATATTTTCACATCCGCATCAACCGTTCCCCATGTTAGCGTCTTAAGGCTCGACTGGGAAATTACTTGATGAAGTGCGGCGTGATCCCGGCAATAAATTAACACGTCCGAATGCAAAAACAGCTTGAGCTTCTCGCTGATCTTTTCCCTTCTGTCTGCGAATCCCTCGTCGTGGGCGGAGCCAATGTTGGTGAAAATGCCAATAGTCGGTTTAATGACCGCTTCAAGCTTTTCCATTTCGCCAGGTCTTGAGATGCCGGCTTCAAAAATCCCGAGCTGATGATGTGATTGCAGTTGCCATACAGACAGGGGTACCCCTAGCTGAGAATTGTAACTTCCCGGATTCTTCACAATGACCTTATCACCCGAAATCATCTGATATAGCCATTCCTTTATAATTGTCTTGCCATTGCTCCCGGTGATCCCCAGGACAGGAATTGAAAAGCTTTTCCGGTGAAATGCCGCCAGTTGTTGGAGCGCTTGAATACTCGATGCGACCTGAATGATATTGCAGCCGTCCATGTTCTTGAAATCCGGGACCCCCGTTTCAACGATGAATTGGCGGAACCCGGATCCATAAAGTGCCTGCAGGTATTCATGACCGTCATGACGCTCCCCGCGAATTGCAAAAAAAATACTTTTTTGAGAAATTCCCGCCTTCCGGCTGTCGATGCAAAGAGAGTGAATTTCAGTGTCGCTCGAGAACGAAAGCATCGTGCCGCCAATGATGCTTTCAAGTTGGGAGAATCTGATCATGTTTCAGAACAATCTTGAACCGTTTGGTACTTTTTTATCCATTGACGCTAATACAACGTTGTCTTCCGCGTCAGCAAAACCAGTGACCAGTATCTCGGAAATAAAATTCGCTATCTGCCGCGGAGGAAAGTTAACAACACATATCACCTGTTTGCCGACCAGCTCTGCTAATTTGTAGTTTCCGGTTATCTGCGCGCTGGACTTTTTGATCCCCATTTCCCCGAGATCAACCCACACCTTATACGCTGGCTTCCGCGCTTCGGGAAATTCTTCGACTCGCAAAATGGTGCCCGCGCGTAGGTCCACCTTCTGAAAGTCCGCCCATTGTATGATCGGTGGAATCATTTATTCGGAGGTTTTAGTAACTCAAAATTCCAAAATTTTGGCAAACAATGTAGAAAACAGGGCCATTTCGTTGAAAACGGGTCAGATTATAACCTTTAATTTTGTATTTTTCAGAACAAACGTAAGTTTAAAGGTGTTAATTGACTTATCATGAGAATCATCGCCGGTTACGTACTTCCTACTTTTTTGCTTGCCGTGCTGGCATCGGCTGAAGTGCAGTCTGTGATAGCACAAGACACTAGTTATCCCTTGCAGGAATACGATGACGTTGAATCGGAACGTGACCGGGTTATGTATGCCCCGGGAGAAGCCGATCCATTACTAAACAATAAGTCCCATTACGCGGCTTCAAAAGATTCAACCATTGCCCGCCCTGCAAGGAATAATATCAAGCCTCATTCCGAAACCGCAAAAAGTTCGGGAAAGCCTGCATCTCAGGAAGACGATTCAATCCTCTCTTTCAATTTTCTCTATTTTATATTTGAGAAGTACAAGCTCCAGGACATGGTCGATTAATCTCTGCGGTAATCCTATCTCGAAAGCTATTTTTTTTTCACAAGGAACTGCTCAAGATCCTTCAGATTAAGAATACCTTCATAATAAGCTTTGCCAAAGATGACAGCAAAGATACCCATGTCATTCAGTCGTTTGATATCATCAACCCCTCTCACGCCTCCGCTGGCCAGTACTGACATCTCCGGAAATGCTGCGAGTATCTCGTGATAGAAATCGAACGCTGGACCTTCAAGCACGCCGTCGCGTGAAACATCTGTTGACTTCACATATTTTAAGCCCCTTGAATAGAAATATTCAAGGTGTTCGAAAAACGTGACCTTTGATTTTGTTCGCCATCCACGAAATAAAAGCTCTTTGGATTTCCGGTCGACGACGTCGGCACCCAGCGTCATCTTTTCACGGCCGTAGGAGATAATCCATGACGCAAAAAGCTCAGGATCTGTAACCGCTATGCTCGCAGCAGTAATATAGGCCGCACCAAACTCATAAGCCTTGCTGATGTCGCCGTCTGTGGATATGCCTCCTGTAAAATCCACTTTCAGCTCGGTGTACCCTGCGATAGCCTCGAGCACATGCCAGTTCACCGGACTGCCCTTTTCGGCTCCATCGAGATCCACCAGGTGTATAACTTCAATGCCGTGATCCTGAAATCGCTTGGCCAGATCAAGTGGATTTTCATCGTATGCTTTCTCGCTCGACGGATCGCCCTTCCTCATTTTTACAACTTTACCTTTGCGAATGGCAATAGAAGGAATCACTTGTATCATGGTGTGATATTAATGGAAAGCAGGAAACGAAGGTACAATGCTTCACCGAAAAACGTGTTGAGACGACTTAAAATCTGGAAATATTTGGCCCCCGCAGAATATGCCTGAACGCCGCGCCGGGAATTCTCTATTTTTGATGTATACCAAGATTATGAAGAAATTCACGCTGATCCTTTTATTGCATTGCGCAGTAGTTTCATACTCCCTCGCACAGGCAAAAACGAGGAGGTTGCCAAGCATTATTAATCATCCTTCCTTTAACCTCTCTGCTCCTTACATCAGTCTGGACGGAAACGCGATCCTCTTTATATCGGATGATGGTGAAGACGGATCACTGGTTGTTTCTTACTCCTCGCGAGAAACTGATTGGGTCCAGCCTGTCAATTTGCCCAAACATGTTAACCATCGCATTACATTTTTGCCTGGATACGCTCTTAGCGCCGATGGCAAGAAGTTGTTTTTTACCGCTGCCAAATCACCCATTATAGGAGGATATGATATCATGACCGCTGACCTGAAAGGAACAACCTGGTCCGAACCTCAAAATCTTGGCGTTCCTATCAATTCCAAAACCAATGATGGCGCGCCTTCGTTTACTCCGGATAACAGTGCGATCTATTTCATGCGTTGTGATAAGATGAACCAGGTGCTTGCATCGGGTTGCAAGATCTTCTCATCCAAGAAAAAACCGAACGGACAATGGGAAGAACCCGTGACCTTGCCAGCTTCCATTAATACCGGAAATTCCCAAACGCCCCGGATTATGGCGGATGGCGCCACGCTGATATTTTCCTCCGACAAGATAGGCATGTCAAAAGGCGGCATGGATCTTTACATAACAAGATTTAAGGATGGGAATTGGACAAATCCCGTACCGATGGATTTTGTAAACACCGAAAAGGACGACCAATTTGTAAGTGTCACTGCCCTGGGCCGATACTTGATAAAGGATGTGCCGGGGTCGCGTAAAACGACAGAACTCGTCGAATTTTTGATCCCCAATGAAATTCGTCCAAAAGGAGTAATGAAGGTGGAAGGATATGTGAAGGGTCCGGATAACACCGCTGTTCCTGCATACATTGCCGTGACCGACATTAGCACGAACAAGCGCGTCTACAGTGGAAGACCGAATGCAGAGGGGAATTATATGCTTTACCTGATGGAAGGAAGTCGTTATGAAATGTCGGTGGATCCGGAACAAAGTAATATGACTTATTTCTCCCGCCAGCTTGATTTGACCGGGGAAAAGATCCTTCAAAAGGAACGGGTAAATGTAATTCTCAGGGCACCGGCTGCAGGAGACGAATTGCCGCTTGACCTTATCCAGTTTAAACGCGGCTCAACCCAGGTTGAGCCAGTCTCGCAGTCTGAGTTAAAAAGGTTGGTGCGCATTGCGAATGCAAATCCCAGCCTGCTGTTTGAAATCCAGATAACAATGACCGGCTATAAGGAAGATTCTCTTCGGTCGGATCCTGATTTCACCGAGTTGCGCATGGATTCCGTCATTACCCAGCTCGCCGAAGTGGACTCCCTGGGAAAGCTTTCCAAACGAGACACGATAGTGGTAAGGAAACTTTACCACAACGACCGCACCGCAAAGCAGGCACAGGAAGTTTTAAATTCTTTGGTACAAGTTGGCGGTGATCCGGCCAGCTTCGCCTATAAGACGATTGCTATTCCCGCCATACTCCCGGACGAGCGTAAGGTCACGGTGAAAGCTGTTGTCAGACAAAAGTGATCAGTAAGAAAACGGTACGGCTACCAGCGTAGTATCCCAGATAAGAACCATCTCCACATCTTCGCCAACCTTTTCAAAGGATATAGTGAACTGTTCGAATTCGCGATCGCTTTGAACGGCATGAACGGAAACCAGTAGCACGTCGCGCTTAGGGTCACGGTTGGCCTGACCATCGGGACCAATACCCCATTGACCATATTCAGAATTAAAGATGATGCTCCACGTCTCCTTGCCGGGAATGGTCCACAATGAATATTTTCCCCGCTTAAGTACTTTATCATCAAAAGAAAGGTCAACGTTCGTTTCAAAAGTTGTTGCCTCGTTAGCCCCGGTTCTCCATACTTTGTCAAATGGCACGAGGTCTCCAAATATTGCCCTTCCCTTCTTAGAGGGCCGGTTATAGAATACCTGGATCTGCAGGTTGTCCTGGTGAAACGATATTTGCTCCTCCGGACTAAGCGACTTCTCCTGCTTATTCACAAAAAATCTCACCACTCCCGCCAGAATGATCAGTGCCGCCACGGCAATACCCGCAATGATTAAGAACCTTTTCATGAATACCGCGCTCAGCTGCTAAATCGAGGTTAACAAGCTAAACAATTTTTAAATCTTTGTGCAAAAGTTATGCTGAATGAGTCTATTTTTACGAGGTTAAAAAAAATAAGTTATGGACGTAGCATCCTGGTGGCCATTCTTTGTTGTGATAGCCCTTTTTATCTTAGCCATCGTATCTCCCTGGATCTTTCCTAATAAGATGGTAAGCAAGAACAAGCACGACAACAAGTTTTAATTCGGATTGGGTTGTTCAGGCATGAATATCTGCGTCTTCTATGGCTAGGCAACAGGTAACGCGACCATTTATGCCGATGAAGCGCTGTAATTGAGTCGGCCATTTCAAATAATCACAACACAGTCTAATTTCTGGCGGGGGGTAATATTAGGCCTCATCGGCATATTGGCCGATTCCTGATCAACAGACGTCAGATTGCTTAATGTCAACAAATTTTGATCCGTTGCTTCATAAAATGCGTACAATGGTGAGTGCGGGATTTGATGTATTCGAGATTCAACTTTGCAAGCCACTGTATATGATCGGGAGAATTCTGCTTTCGCTGTTATGCTGTATTGTCATCACCCGGATGCACGCGCAGAATCTTGGGTTTCAATTAGCTGCTGGAAAAAAGAAAGTCCAGATACCTATTGAAATTCATAATAACCTCATCGTGGTCCCCGTCGTCTTGAATGATGCCCTTCCACTGAAATTTATCCTGGACACCGGTGTACGCACTACCATCCTCACACAAAAGACGTTCACAGACATTCTGAATCTCGTCTATGCCCGGAAGTATACCATCTCTGGCCCCGGTGGCAAAAATGTTATCGACGCTTATGTTACCAATAACGTTTCGTTGGACTTACCGGGCGTCTCCGGGAAAGGGCATGCCATGCTGGTACTTGGACAGGACTACCTTGAACTGCGCAACTATCTGGGTTCAGATGTGCACGGAATTTTGGGATACGAATTATTCAGCCGCTTTATAATTCAGATCGATTACGAAAAAAAGTTGATGACACTAATGCTGCCGGAGAAGTTCCATCCTCGCCGGAAATTTCAAATAATCCCCATTACTATTGAAGATACAAAGCCGTATGTACAGGCTACGGTGATCTTCCAAAATGGAGCATCCCTGGATGCGAAGTTATTGATGGACTCAGGTGCAAGTCACGGCCTGATGCTTGAACCAACTTCAGATCCCGACATACAGGTGCCTCAAGCCAGCGTAAGCAGCCTGATCGGCCGGGGGCTGGGCGGGGAGATCGTTGGAAAGGTGGGTAGAATTGAATCTATATCTGTGGGATCATTCCTGCTGCAACAGCCAATTGCCAATTTCCCGGATCCGAACAGCTATATTGACAGTATCAAAATTGGAAATGTTTTTCGAAACGGCGCCATTGGGGGCGAGATTCTAAGCCGTTTTGTGGTGATTTTCAATTTTCCCGAGGAAAAGGTGTATCTGAAAAAGAATTCATCCTTTAAGAAAAGCTTCTATTATAATCTGAGCGGAATAACCGTAAAGGCAAAGGGATCGCAGCTAACCACTTTTGAGGTTACTGAAATCCGCGACAAATCGCCCTCAAAACTGAGCGGGGTAGAACCTGGTGACATTATTGTCACCCTAAATGGAATTTCTGCTCAAAATCTTGACCTAAACATGGTAAATGGAATGCTTAACAGCAAGCCAGGAAAGAAGATCAAGGTTGAGATCAATAGAAAAGGGGAGTACTTCAAAAAAGAGATTCAATTGAAAGACCCGATCTGATTCGCTACTCTGCCGGCTTCGGCATTAAAACTTTCCTCTTTTTGTAGGCCTGGTAAAGGTAAAGCTGTGTCCTCCTGAGCTTTAATGAATTCTTCAGTGTATTGTAAAGATCTTCCGGGGAAAGGTTTTGTTTTAACAGATAATCCAGTATGCTGGCCGAGCCCATCGACTCAGTGTAATTAGAGTTTTTTAAGACAGTAATTGGGACACCCTTGGTTGTCCGATTGTTTGAGAGCGTATTAACTGTTTCCACCAGTTTCAATCGCCCGATATTATCGTCAATGAAAATGAAATTGGGTCGGAATCGAAGTAATCGTTCCAGGATGCTTTTTAGATCAAACGCAATTTCCGTAATGATCCGCTGCCCGCGAACTTGTTGTAGTTTCTCTAAAAAACTACCCATGTCCATCGGGTTATTGCCGACAAGCAGTACATTTAATGTATCAGGTGCCCTGTAGTTCTCCATTTTGTTTCCGTATCCAAGGTGGTTAAACATGTTATTAACGAAAAAGGTTACTTCGCAAGATTTGATCCAGGGCACAAATTTTTCCCTGAGGCTCTTTCACGTCATTTATTTTCTCATAACCAGAAAATATTCTTGAAAAGGGTGATAATTGTTGGCGGTGGCCTGGCGGGATTGATCGCGTCACTGGAACTGGCAAGGGCAGGTATTCCCTGTTATGTGGTAGAGAAAAAGAGATATCCTTTTCATCGAGTATGTGGAGAATACATTTCCAATGAAGTCGCTCCATTTTTGGAATCAGCTGGTTTATACCCTCATCACTTCAACCTTCCCCAGATAAACTCCTTTCAACTTTCGTCAACGGATGGCAGATCGAAAGTAATGCCGCTTGACCTTGGGGGATTTGGAATTAGTCGCTTTACCTTCGATGCGTTTTTGTACGATAAGGCTTGTAAACTTGGTGTGTTGTTTTATCTGGACGAAGAAGTTCAAAGCATTCAATTTCAGCACGAAAAGTTTTCAATCAGAACAACGTCACACGAATGGCAATGCGATGTGGTAATAGGCGCTTTTGGAAAACGATCGAAAATCGATCACCATCTGAATCGCCCCTTCATAAAACAGCGATCACCATACGTTGGCATTAAATATCACATAAAAACAAGCCATCCCGACAACCTTATATCACTGCATAATTTCCCCGGCGGCTATTGTGGAATGAGCAATGTCGAAGACGGCAAGACAACGCTTTGCTATCTTTCCCATCGCAGCAATCTACAGGAATTCAGGGATATTCGGGAGATGGAACGCCGCGTAGTGTGTAAGAACCCGCTGCTTCACGAGATATTCGAAAATGCGGAGTTCCTCTTCACAAAACCGGAAGTCATTAATGAGATCTCTTTTGAAACAAAGGCTCCGGTTGAAGATCATATTCTGATGACTGGAGATGCAGCGGGAATGATTGCGCCCTTGTGCGGAAATGGAATGGCCATGGCAATTCAATCCGCACGGCTTGCGGCAAATGCGGCAATAAAGTTTATAGAAGCATCATCTAGCCGGGACAAGATGGAAGAAGATTATACCCAAGCATGGAGATCACATTTTGAAAGGAGGCTTTGGCTCGGTCGACAGGTTCAAAAACTTTTCGGAAGAGAAGTGACATCCAAAATTGCCGTATCCCTGGTAATGAACATCCAAGCTCTGGCAAAGATGATTGTAAGTAAAACACATGGTCAGCCCTTTTAATTGAACATTAAACCGGACGGCGGCACACATCAAGAAAGAGATGGAAAGACCGTGAAGCACGCATGAATATTAATTCGTTCAATCACGGAACAATTAAATGGTTTCACCCATCCAAATAAAAAATACATTCAGCGCCGTTGCCGAAATAGCGTTAAGCCACATGGTGTGTTTGTAATCGGCTGACTCCGGAGAGCGGTTGGCCTTTATGAACCAGTACGTGAAAAAGACAATCACCGGGAACAGCGCGAGCAGATATCCGATGGCCAGTTGCCAATTGTAGAAATTGATGAAGTAAACCGTGAAACAAACGCCTACTATTGCGAAAACCCCTCCAACGAAATAGAAGGTCCCCCGTATTCCCAATCTGCGGCTTAGTGTCTCATCCCCCCGTCGTGCATCCTCCTCGTGCTGATAGATTTGTGTCATGGGATAGCTCGCCCATAACATAATGCTGCACAAAATTCCCGGAATGATCACTTCAGATCTCCAGAGCGTCTCTATAGAATATCTGTTGATGCCCACATAGCACATCAGTAACGTAAAAAATCCTTGAAAAAATCCTGCCGCAAGCCAGCCTCCGACCGGCAGCCTTTTTAATCTTACAACGGGGTGACTATATGCTTTTGACACAAGGCCGTAGATGAAAAGCATCGCTGCAAAGACCATATTAAGTAATAGGACACCCAGCACTATGGCTAAAACATCAAA
>JANNPM010000002.1:0-29642 GCA_031400145.1 Chryseolinea sp.
CTTGCCCGTAGCCATACATCGCGGTCGCTGAATTCATTCGATCTATGCAGCGGCTAAGCCAACGATGCGTTAAGCCCATGGAGTTTTTTGCGTAACCATAATCACACGGGTACGCCGTACATTCATCGAATGCCATAATTATGTCTCCGCCGATGGACCTTTGAATGTCGATGACGCCTTCGGGAGTGAAAACATGCGTCGATCCATCGATGTGCGATTTAAAAGTTACACCCTGTTCAGTGATCTTCCGGTTTGCACCAAGCGAATAAACCTGATAGCCGCCGCTGTCTGTAAGAATGGGTCTATCCCATCCGTTAAACCGGTGCAGTCCCCCCGCCTTTTGCAATAAACCGATACCGGGACGCAAAAAGAGATGATACGTATTGCCGAGGATGATTTCGGCGCCAATGTCTTCCTTTAACTCCCGTTGGTGAACGGCCTTAACGGAACCCGCGGTGCCCACCGGCATAAATATGGGGGTATGGATCTCGCCGTGATCAGTTTGCAAAACCCCGGCACGGGCTCCAGACTGCGTATCCGTATGTTCCAATTTAAACTTCATAAAGAAGGCAAAAGTACCTTTCTCTGCCTAGAAATCCATAAGCGGATGAAGGCCGGGGAAGCTATTGAAAGATGGCTTAACGACTAATTCAGCGGGCGGTCTAATCAGCTGGTTATCTTACAGTAATCGCGTTGATCTTTCCTGCTGCCTTCTATCTTTGTGCCATTTAAATGCCAACGTCATTGTACCTGTTACTATTGGTTTTCTCTGCCGCTATTGGCATCCAGATCGTCTATTTTTTATTATTTATTGCCGCTTTCATCCGTAAAAGAGGGCTATCGCCGCCGCAGGCATTGCCCGTTTCCGTGATCGTGTGTGCGCACGACGAGGTAGAGAATCTCGACGAGCTGATACCGCTTTTATTAGCTCAGCAGCACCCTGCGTTCGAGATCATCGTCGTGAATGATCGATCGAACGATAATACTTTTGATATGCTGCTCGCCGAAGCAGGGAAGGATCACCGGTTGAGGATGGTCCACGTCAATCGTACCCCCGCCCACGTTGACTATAAGAAATATGCCCTGACGCTGGGGATAAAGGCGGCCCGATATGAGTGGATTTTATTGACTGACGCTGACTGCCGGCCATCCGGCCCTGGCTGGATAAGCTCCATGAGCTCACGTTTTAGCGACAAGACGGAGTTTGTGCTTGGGTATTCTCCCTATATAAAGACGTCTGGCTTTTTAAATGTGCTAATCCGTTTCGAATCCCTGCTTACGGGTATTCAGTATTTGTCTTTTGCGTCACTTGGAGTGCCATACATGGGTGTGGGCCGCAATATGGCTTATCGCCGGTCTAAATTTCTTGAGTCGAAAGGTTTTAACAATATACTGCATGTTACGGGAGGCGACGACGATTTGTATGTAAACCAATATGCAAATAAAAATAATACCGTTGTGAACATGGAGCCTGATGCTCAAATTCATTCTATTCCCAAAAAATCATGGTCCTCCTTTTTTAAGCAAAAGGTTAGACACCTCTCTGTCGGCAAACGTTATCGTTTTGGCCACAGATTAATGCTTGGTCTTTTCATGCTTACCTGGATCTTGTCATGGTTTACCGCTGTTGCATTGCTGCTTTATGACGTGCGTGATATCCTGGTAGGCGGATTATTCCTGCTGCGTATTATTGTCGTAATGTTTGTTTTCGCACAGGCTTCGGGAAGACTCGGACAGAAGTTTGAATGGTGGTTAGTTCCCTTTCTGGATTTTATTTATGCCTTTTACTATCTTGTCACCGGACTGCGTGCGCTAGTAGCAAAAAAAGTACGATGGAAGAATTAGAAAGCCGGTTTTCTTCTAAGGCATTAGAGGATTTTATGCTCATTGACATGGCGGTAGGAGGAGATGACAAGGCTTACGCTAAATTACTCCAGCGTTACAAAAGGCCTGTCTATCACATGATCCTTAAAATGGTACGGAATGTCGATGATGCCGAAGACCTGACAATTGAATCTTTCGCCAAATCTTTTCGCAGCCTCCATCGTTTCAAAAAGGATTTCACATTTAGCACCTGGCTGTTTCGCATTGCTACGAACAATACCATTGATTTTATTCGAAAGAAAAAGCTCAACACGCTCAGCATAGAAAACACGTTCACGGACGACGACGGACAGTCGGTGTCTATCGATGTTGAGGATGAAAATCTCGATCCACAGGAAGAAGCTATTAAAATTCAGAAAGCCGAGCTGATTCAGATTTTTGTTGACAAGCTGCCGCCCAAGTACCAGAAGCTGGTAAGACTCAGATATTTCCACGAGCTGTCGTATGAAGAAATCGCTGTTGAGCTCGACGCTCCCCTCGGAACAGTGAAGGCCCAGCTACATCGCGCGCGCGAACTCATGTTCGAAATGGTTAAGAACAAGCGCGATCATATCTGAAGGTCCAATTGCAGACCGCTGAAATCATATTTCATTACTTTCCCGAACTGACTTCATTGCAAAGATCGCAGATCCACAAACTCGAGCCTTTTTACCGTGAGTGGAATGAAAAGATCAATGTTATCTCCCGAAAGGATATTGATAACCTTTATATCAATCATATACTGCATTCGTTATCTCTGGCAAAGGTAGTCTCGTTTCTACCAAATGCAAGAATCCTGGATGTAGGCACTGGTGGTGGATTCCCTGGTATTCCGTTGGCCATCATGTTCCCAGAGACCCGATTTGATTTGGTCGATTCAATTGGCAAAAAAATAACGGTCGTCAAAAACGTTGCGACTGCGCTCGGACTACAAAATGTAAATGCCAGCCAGGTCCGCGCAGAGCTTCTTCGCGAAGAATATGACTTTATCGTCAGTCGCGCGGTTACCCGACTTAAAGAGTTTTACTATTGGGTTAACAAAAATGTGAAAAAGCAGTCAAGCCATTCACTGCATAACGGTATCTTATATTTGAAAGGCGGTGAACTCAACGAGGAAATGGCAGAGTTAAAACAAACTTATCAGCTATTCGAAATCAGCGGCTATTTCCGGGAAGAATTTTTTGCGACTAAAAAGGTGGTATACGTCCCGATCTGAAAGTGAGTCGTTACAACCATTTGTGTTGGCTGCCACCTTTGAAAAATTCAAATAATTTCCTAACATTGAGCTTTCCCCAATCGTTTGCAAAAATCCATCGCCATATTCCTTGTTTTCCTGGTGCTCTTTAATGCACTTGGCTTCTATGGCCTGTTGATAGGCATTCAATACCACACCAGCCGGGAGTTGGTTCAAAGGCTTGACAGCAATCAATATCTTGAGGAGGAAACGGTAACTATCCGGTTGCCAATGTCAATACCTTATTATAACGACGCCGATTCATACCGACGAGTAGATGGGCAAATAGAATACGATGGCGAATTCTTCCGGCTGGTCAAGGAAAAGCTGGTAAATGACACGCTGTATATAGTATGCATCAAGGATCACGAATCGAAAAAGATAAAGCAAGCACTCGCCGATTACGTGAAGACATTCACTGACAAGCCCGTCGACACAAAGCATAATGGCCCGCCCCTGAAAACAATCATAAAAGATTTTCTTCCCTCTTCAATGAAGATCTCCGCTGCATCATCAGGCTGGACGCGCGAAGTTGCGGTCACAGAAACCGATGGCCTTTACAGCAGTGAAGCTCCCGCTTTTTCTGGTCCACCTCCGCGGTGCTAACCGCGCTTTACTATATACGCTAATTGTTTGCGACAAACGTTGGGAATTTGCTAATCCGCACATTCCGGAATGTTGCAGGATCTTTACTATACATCCCCAATCTGATATGATTAGAATTTTAAAATTATTGAAGGCCACATGCATAAAAAGACTTTTGCTTGGTGCGATAGTGGCTATAGAAATTTCAGGCGTCCAGGCCCAGAACCTGACAGACGGGCTGATGATGCCCAAGAAAACCTTGTGTACAGGGTTCATGTACTCCAATGATCAATGGAGGGATTATTGGGAAGGAGAGCTTAAACGCGAAAACGGTAACATCGGAAGAATCACAACGCAAAGCCTCATGTGGTTTGCCAACTACGGTGTGATCGATGACCTGAACGTTATCGTGATGCTTCCTTATGTAAAGACTTCCGCAAGCCAGGGAACGCTTCAAGGTATGGAGGGTATTCAGGATCTTTCGGTCGGTGCAAAGTATAATTTTTTCAGCAAAAAATTTAAAAAAAGTGCCTTGACGTCTTTTGGGGTGATCAATTTTTCTACCCCGCTCTCAGAATACACACCAGATTTCTTTCCCCTTTCCATTGGTACGCAAACGACCAACATTGCCTATCGGCTTACGTCACGCTTTAAGATGGAGCCAGGTTGGTTCATCAATGCTTCTGCGGGTTACACGTGGCGAAGCAACACCACACTCGACCGGCCTTCTTACTTCGATGGCAATGATTACTACATGAGTGATGAGGTGCAAATGCCGGACCTGTTCGACTTTTTCGTGAGCAGTGGCTACCACAAAGGTTCGTTGCAGGTGGAACTTAATTATACTCAGCAGAATACCCTGGGTGGTGCTGATATCCGCCGGCAGGACATGCCATTCGTTTCCAACCGAATGAACTACCAGAAGTTGGGGGCGCTGGTAATGTATTATTTGCCGGTCCCAAGGAATGTCGCCGTCCGGGGCTCTTTGCAGTATACGGTTGCAGGACGTAACGTTGGTCAGTCCATGACTTTCCTTGGAGGCATCTTATATACTTTTCACTTTCAAAAGAACAATAACGCACTATGAAATGGCCATGCACCCCGTTCACCCAAAGTGATGATAATTTGGTCTGGCCATTCGATGTGACAACTAAAAACAATTATTAACATATGAGAAACAACACCCGCATGCCGATCTTCATGATCGTCTTGTTCGCACTCGGAGTCGCAAGTTGTGATAAGTCCATTGAAGTATCAGAACAACTGCCGCCGTTGCAGCCGGCAAACATTGACGCCGATGCCGGCACTTGGAAAATGACATTCATGACCGCGCCCGATCAGGTGGCCGTACCAGCTCCTAGCGATGTATCGTCGGACGCATATAAAGCCGAGCTTGCTACCATTGTGGATGCCCAAAGCAAGCTGACGAATGCCCAAAAGGCTTCGATAGAATATTGGAACGGTGGAGGAGTGCTGCGATGGAATCAATTATTCCGTGAGCTTGTTGCCCGATACAACCTTCCACCGGCGCCGAACGCAGATGGCTCCTATCCGGTTCCTGACGCTGAAAATCCTTTCGGAGATCCCGGATTTCCCTTTTCAAATCCACCTTATGCTGCGCGCGCGTATGGCTATGTAAGTGCCGCAATGTATGATGCGCTTAAGGCAACATGGCATTTTAAATACCTTTACAATCGTCCCGCACCGTATACTGTTGATGCAGGGGTTCAGTCCCTTGCTCCTCAAACTTCGCTTCCAGCTTATCCATCAGAAGATGCTGTTATGTCCGGCACTGCCGCAGAAGTTCTAAAATTTCTCTTCCCTGCAGCTTTGGAAGAAATCACACGCAAGGCAGCAGAACAACGCAACGCGGCACTATGGTCTGGTAAGGCATCAAGCTCGGACGTATCAGCCGGTTTGGCGTTGGGTAAATCTATTGCAGCGCTTTTTGTTGCACGCGGACGTGCCGATGGCATGGGTGCATCGGCTGGAAATAAGGACATATGGGATAAACTTGGCGACGTCGCCAAGGAAAGGGGTGACGAAGCCTGGCAGAGTCTGGAAACTCCTCCCCGCCCGCCGATGCTGCCTGTCTTTAACAAAACATCACCGTGGCACCTGACTTACGACGAGATCGTGGCCATGAGGCCTCCAGCCCCACCGTTGAGCGGGTCTTCAGAAATGAATGAAGAACTCAGAGAGGTTAAACATTATGCCGACAACCTCACGCGCGAGCGCCTCGCCATTGTCCACAAGTGGGCTGATGGTGTTGGCACTTATACGCCACCCGGCCATTGGAATGACATTGCCGCCGAGTACATCCGTGACGCCAATTTCAGCGAAGTGCGTGCAGCCCGGGCGTATGCCCTGCTGAACATGGGCATGCACAATGCTGCTATCGCTTGCTGGGATACGAAATACTATTATTGCAACGCGCGTCCAAGTCAGTTGGATCCGTCGATCAAAACAGGGACGGGTATACCTAACTTTCCTGCATATGTATCGGGCCATTCGACATTCTCCGCCGCCGCGGCGGGAATTCTCTCTTATCTTTTTCCCGAAAATGCAGTGGAATTTAAAACACTGGCCGAAGAGGCTGCGTTGTCGAGACTATACGGAGGCATCCATTACCGGAAAGA
This sequence comes from Chryseolinea sp., assembly GCA_031400145.1. GTDB lineage: Bacteria > Bacteroidota > Bacteroidia > Cytophagales > Cyclobacteriaceae > Chryseolinea. Next base: position 6,322 of record JANNPM010000002.1, read on the forward strand.
CTGTACGGGGGGCCTTGATCTGGGCTATGACGTCGGGGAACATTTGATAGAGACATTTGCCAAAGTGGATGGCGCAGATGATTAACGCATTAATATTTTATTGATGAGTTTGAGCTCCCCGATGGTATTGGCCGCGTAGACGCACGGCGCAGAGACCTAGCGATGCTGTAAGATCAGATTTCTCATGGCATCGTAGGTGCGTTGCTTGAGTGCGGGGAGGTCTGCGTGGTATAGCCCTGCCGTTGGTATTTCCGTTCCGATCGCTACTTTAACGTGGCCGGGACGCATTTTGATCGTTCCTGGCGGCATCAAGGGCCCCGCGCCTATCACCACGATAGGTAACAAAGGCTGCTGCGTATCAACGGCAATGCGGAATGCACCATCTTTAAATGGCTGCAAAACTTCCATTGTCCGGTTTTGAGTGCCCTCTGCGAAGATCAAAATAGACATTCCGTCCAACAATAACCGCTTCAACTTATCCATGCTTTTTTTACGACTTTCGCCGCTCGAACGGTCAACAATGACGGCTGCCGACTGAGCGATCCATCCAAATACAGGGATCTTCAAAAGTTCTTTTTTCGCAAGAGGTCGGAACTCGCCTGGAATCGCGAGGCAAATCCCAGGTATATCCAAGAAGGATGTGTGATTGCTTACATAAATATATGCCTGGCCCTTTCTCGAGTGCTTGCGTCCAAAGACACTATAACGTATGAACGTAAGCACACTGAAGATGCCAGACCAAAGCTTAAGAAATGCGTAGCCGATCCAGCTAAATCTCTTCCCGAAAAAAAAAGGAAGTACAATTCCGGGCAAAAGCAGAATCATGAATACTGTGAAAACTAGAAATACCCAGAACGCATAAAGTCCTAGCAGGAAACGGGATATGATTTTCAAGCTTTTTAAATGATAATTTTCTTGAAAGTTGTGAAACTTTGAGGAAGATGCAAGTTTGCTGCAATCGCAGAGTGCCCGAGACGGGAGACTACGATGAACGGGGCGTAGCCGAGGCGGCTTTACGACGAAGAAATGCAAGTGGGCTCAAGCGGTCAGATTTTGCGAAGCAGTGCCATGTAAAAGCCGTCGAATCCGTTAGAGGGCCAGCAGTGCTTCTCCTCCAAAAAGTCAAATTTTCCCTGGTTTTTAGTCAGGAAGTTCTTGACTTGTTCTTCATTTTCCGACGGTAAAATACTGCACGTGCTGTAGACAAGGAGACCGCCTGGCTTCAATATCCCAGCATAATCTGCCAGGATGTGACGCTGTAATTCTCTGACATTGGAAAGAAACGCGGGTGAAAGTTTCCATTTCGCATCAGGATTGCGTTTTAAGACGCCTAGTCCCGAGCAAGGAACATCTAGCAGCAGTCTGTCCGCAGTGTTCTCCAGTCGCTTGATGGTCTTTGAAGATTCGATTATCCGCGTTTCAAGGTTGCTAACGCCTGCCCTGCGCGCACGCTTCTGAAGCTCCTCCAGCTTCCACTGTTCTACATCGAGCGCGATGATCCGCCCTTTATTCTTCATCACAGCCGCCATGTGAAGCGTCTTTCCCCCTGCGCCTGCACATGCGTCGACTATGCGCATTCCGGGCTCAAGCCTGAGAAAGGGCGCGATGCGTTGTGAATTGGCATCCTGTACTTCAAAAAGACCTTCTTTAAATGCAGGGTTTCTAAAAACATTCTGACGCTGCTTTAGTTCCAGGGCGTCTGACAGTTCGGGGATCGCTTCCGTTTCGACGCCGCTTCCTTCAAGCTGATCGCGAAGCTGTGACCGGGATATCTTGAGCGTATTCGCCCTGAGCACAACGGCGGCTTCCTCATTCAATGCATGAAGCTCGTTGTCCCATCGGTCGCCCAGTTCCTGTTCCCCAAGTTCGTCCAGCCAGTCGGGAATTGATTCGCGGAACCGGCGGATGTTATTCATTTTGGCAAGTCGTTCAAAGATGCGTTTCCCCGAAAGCCCGTTGAATTCCTCCCACGCTGGAAGTTCAATTTCGTGAAGGATACACCATCCCCCAAGCAACTTCCAGTAATCGTAAGGCTCCGCGTCAGTGATATTTTGAAGTAACCGGTGCCACCGGACAATGTCGTAGGTAGTTTCTGCGATAAACCGCCTGTCTCTGGCCCCCCACTTGGAATTTTGCTTGAGAACCTTTTCAATAACCTTATCCGCAAACTTGTCTTCGTCAAAAATCATTTGCAGTGCTTGTATCACCGCTCGCGTGATATTGATGTAGAGTTTGACCTTTTGTTGGTTCATGCGTTCGCTAATATTCTGCAAGATAGCGAGTGCGCAGGATACTGAAGCTTAAGCGACAATCTGTAAGCCGGTCGTGCGACGACGAGCATCCTTCGTCCTGGCATAAGACGGTTACTTTAAAGCAACTTGAATTTTTCAACAATTGCCCCCAAGACCTGCAGCTTGCCCCTGTCCCCAGCGTCTTTCCATATGTTTACGAAATATTCTAACTTGGCTCGTCCCGGATCAAAATACTACAACCTTAAATGACCACCATGAAAAGACGTAACTTCCTTCGCAATTCCCTGGCTGCCGGCGCGGGTGCCGTGACCATAGGGAACACACTTGCGAGCTCACTGCCTAAAGATAATGTTCGCAATTACCCGGTTGCCGAAAAGCCGTTTGTTTTGAATTTTGCTCCGCACGACGGTATGTTCGGCAGCCATGCCGGTAAGGATTTTGTTGAACAGATAAAATTTATGCATGCCCAGGGCTTTCGGTCAATCGAGGATAATGGCCTGTTAAAACGGCCGAAGGAGGAACAAGATAGCATAGGCACTACGTTGTTAAAGCTTGGAATGACGATGGGTGTCTTTGTAGTCGATGGGGGCGACAACTGGAAGGTATCGTTGACAACAGGTAAACAAGAATTTAAAGATGTATTTATAAAGACGTGCAGGGACTGCGTGGAACTTGCCAAGCGTGTCAATGCAAAATGGATGACCGTTGTGCCTGGATTCTTTGATCGCAGCATGCCGATGGGCATTCAAACTGCGAACGTCGTCGACGCTTTGCGCCGTGGTGCCGAGCTGTTCGAGCCTCAAGGGTTGGTAATGGTCCTGGAACCACTGAGCGATACACCGGAATTGTTTATGCGCTATTCTGATCAGACCTATGAACTTTGTAAGGCTGTTGAAAGCCCGGCCTGCAAAATACTTTTTGATATTTATCACATGCAACGCAACGAGGGCAACCTTATAAACAATATTGACCGTTGCTGGGATGAGATCGCCTATTTTCAAATCGGGGATAATCCTGGCCGGAAAGAGCCATCCACCGGAGAGATTAACTACAAAAATATTTTTAAACATGTTCACGACAAAGGGTACAAGGGCGTGTGGGGAATGGAACACGGCAATGCCAAACCGGGCAAGGAAGGTGAGCTCGCGCTGATTAAAGCGTATCGCGATGCTGATTATGCGTAAACAGTATTAACGGAACTAAACAACCTGGTTTACTGCCAGATAATCTTTGATGTATTTCACAGTTTCTTCTACGGTCTTGCTGACAAGTACATTATAGCTTCCCATATTTTTGAAGAAGCGGATGGTGATCTCATCCTGGTTCAGCAGAATGATCTTCTTTCGAGACTTTAGGGCTAATGCTACTTCAGAAGCTGTGCCAGCAGCCATTCCCAGCACAACGACCAGGTGACTTGACAGCACGCTAATGTAATTTCGCCCGCTGCCCATGCTTGTAATTATCTTTATCTGGGCATGCTGCGAGGAATTTTTATCATTATCCCCCGGAAGAATTCCGATAGTTAATCCTCCTTCTTCTGTTGCGCCTTTTAAGGCAGCATCCATTACACCAAAACTGCGACCCCCTGTAAGCGTGATCCAGCCCTCTTTGGCTATAGCTCTTCCAAGATCGTAGGCGAGTTCATTGTCGTCTGGTGTGGCGTTTTCACCGGGACCCATTACGCCAATAATTATCTTAGCCATATTTCCAGATCAATAGCTGCAATTTAAGTCCGTACCCGATACTAACAAAGTGTAGTATATACAGTTCATTTAAAATTCACATACGCAATCTGTGCAATATGATGATATCGTCAAGGCCTTGCATCATTCAGCTTTATCAGTTTCACAACGTACCCGCCACCCGCTGACATTTTTATCTTCAACTGATTTGAGGGAGAGACCAGTTCATAACCCAGTTTGTAATCGCTCGCTTCCTTGTCAGCATTTAACCCATCTTCGCAGGTAAATGCCCTGTATTTGCCAGGCGATAAGAAGGATAGATCGACCTGAAACTCGCGTGCCGTCCAGTCTGTCATCGCAGCAATGTACCAATCGTTATCTTTCCTGCGGGCGGTGATCAGGTAGTCGCCAAGCTTCGCGTCAATCACCCGGGTATCGTCCCACGTTGTTGGTAAAGATCCGACATAAGTGGTGTAATTTACTTCTGCGAATCCAGCTGTAGGGTTTCCGGAAAACATCTGTAGGGGACTATCATAGGCAACAAACATTGCGAGCTGATGGGCACGCGTTCCCTGTGACATGACCATATCGGGCAATGCCCGGAATGTTCGCTGGTTGGCATTTCTGTAAAAACCTGGCTCATAATCCATAGGGCCGGCAACCATGCGTATGAAGGGAATCAACAGATCGTGCTCAGGATTGGCCTTATCGCTCCAGATGTTATACTCAGATCCCAGAACGGCTTCGCGCGTAATCGAATTGGGATAAGTCCGTTCAAGTCCTGCATTCTTGAAGGCACCGTGAAACATTACCATGATGTGGTGCCTGGCTGTTGCCTGCGCGATCCGGTGGTAGAACCTGACGGTTTTTTGATCATCACGGTCCATAAAGTCCGCCATGATTGCCCTGACCCCAAGTTTTTTGAACATCTTAAGTGCGTCCTCCAACTGCCGGTCAAGGGTCATCGCCAGGGTCCAGAGGATCAGATCAATATTTTTTGTTTTCGCGTACCTGGATAGCTCGTCCAGGTCAAGACCTGGTGTTGTTTTCATAAGGTCGTTGTTGTCTGACCAACCTGCGTCAAGCATTACAAACTGGAAACCAAACCTGCTGGCGAAGTCTATATAATACTTATATGTGTCGGTATTGAAGCCGGCCTTGAAACCTACCTGGTAAATGTTTGAGCTGTTGATCCATTCCTCCGTGCTTATGCCTGGCTTGATCCACGACCAGTCAATGGGTTCCGCTGGCGTTGCAAGGCGATAAACCAGGTCATTCATTAAAAGATCGCCGTCTTTTGCAGACATGGCAGCTACTCTCCATGGAAAGCTTCTTGTACCTGCGGTTTTTGCAATGAATTCTTTACGCATCAGAACTACTACCTGCTTAAATTCCCCGCCATGAACAGCTTCCTTTCCCGGATACTTTGCAAAGGCGCCCTTGAATCCGTTTCCCGCAGTTCCTTTGAGGAACATCCCAGGGTAATCGATCAGATCAGATTCAGTCACGACCGTCTTGATTCGCCTGTTATCGATTAGCACGGGAGTGAAACACATCTGTGAGTCGGTGATTTTACTAAGCGGAGAGATCTTATATGGTTCTTCAAAACTTGTATGAAAGATGTCAAGGCCATCGCGCTTTTGTACTTCCGGGAAATAAACTTCGCTTTGAGGTTCGAAGCGGAATGATGCAATTTCCTCATCTACCTGCAGGGAGTCTTTAAAGAAAGTTTGAAAGCGGTAGGCTACCCCGTCATCGTATGCCCGAAAAGTCACAGCATAGTTTCCGCGGTACCGTATGGTCAGCTCGTTGAAACTATCGGGTATCTGCTTTCTTTTAAAGGGCACCGGGTTGAGGATAATTTCATTTATCGACCTCGTTTGCTGGCTTATAACAACGGGACGGATACCTAACGAACCTTGATTCGTTATCAGCGCAATCGGCGATGGGGCGATTACCTCGCTACCTGCTGCTTCGACGCTATAGTAAATTGAATCCGTACTCTGGATTACTATCGTGATGTTTCCTGCGGGCGAAGCAAGAGTGAGCTTTTGCGCGAATGAACACCAGGGAGACACGAGGATAAAAAATAAAAGTAACTTCCTCGCATCCATGATGACACCTTCTTGCATTGGTGTAAGTTAACAAAATAAAAAGCCACCTGCTGAGGTGGTCAATTGGGTACTCATACCTTCACCCCTTAATTCAATCCCTGCATTTCTCCCGGGAATCGTTCAGGGGCGAAGGATAGGGAGAAAGTTAAGCCTTGACAAATTCTGCGAGGACTTCAAATTTCACCTCGTCGCTTACAACCACGCCGCCGCTTTCGGTTAAGGCACTCCATTTCAAGCCATAGTCTTGGCGATTCACTTTTCCACTGATTTCAAATGCTGCAACATCAAAGCTGCCGCCAAATCCTTTCACCGTACCATTGTAGGTTACGGAAAGCTTCACATCTTTTGTAACGCCACGGATGGTAAGATCACCCGTCAATTCGTATTCTTCGCCAGACTTGGGATTTAGCGACTTCGATGTAAAGGTGATTTTGGGATGATTCTCTGCGTCAAAGAAATCAGCTGATTTCAAGTGCCCATCGCGATGTTCACTTTTCGTGTTGAGGCTGTTCACGTCAGCTTCAAAGGTGACTTTCGCGTCAGAGAAATCGTCCTTGGAGCTTTCTACCGTTGACGAAAACGAATCGAAGCTGCCGCTTACGGTTGATACCACGAGGTGTCTTACTTTAAACTTCACTTCTGAGTGGTTGGGGTCCATTTTCCAGGTTGCCATAATGTTTTAAAATTAAAATTAAGTGTTTTAATGATTGTTGTATATACAACAACAGGATTGAGGATAAGTTCCGCGTTTTCGCAAAATAGTAGTCATTCAGGCCTAAATTTGGTGATGTATTGTTGAGCCGGAAGATTTTCGCGAAGACAATTCCTGCCCTCTTTAACTTCCGCAAGGGTGCAGTTCCTAGAAAGTGCTTGAATGCCCTGCTACCATAGACAAGGGGAATTACCGAAGCCGGACCTTCAGCTTTGTGATGGCCGTGAAGAAAAGGGAAAAAAAATCCCACTGCTGTAACATACCGTATCCGACACCGTCTTGTTGTTGAATTTGATTGCATGAATCTAGAATCCTTTCAAAGCCGGGTTTTACCTGTAAAGAATAAGCTTTTTCGATTTGCGCTGAGGTTTCTGGGCAATGAGGACGAGGCCAAGGATATTGTTCAGGAAGTGTTCGTGAGGGTGTGGAACGGTCGTGAGAAGATGAATGAGATTCAAAATTGGGAAGCATGGTGTATGCGCATCACAAAGAACCTGTCGCTGGATCGTATCAGGTCCATGACCAGGCAGCACACAAACCCTATAGAGGACGGTTATGCAGTAGAAAACCACGCGATGACACCACATGAATCGACGGAAATGCGGGAGAGTATGAAAAAGATCAATCAGTTGATCGCAGCGCTTCCTGACAAGCAACGACAGGTGATACATCTTCGCGACGTCGAAGGTTATAGGTACAACGAGATCTGCGATATTATGGAACTGGACATGAACCAGGTGAAAGTGAATTTATTCAGAGCCAGGAACGCTGTTCGGGATAAAATGATAAAAATAAATGCTTATGGACTCTGAAAGGCTGCAGCAATTGCTGGCGCGGTACTGGAGCGGCGAGACAACGCTTGGCGAAGAGACACAGCTGCGGGAGCATTTCCAGGGCACTGATTTTCCAACCGAGCTAAAAGAGACCGCCGAGCTTTTCCGTTATTTTAATGAGGGAAAAAAAAAATCTCTCAGAGATGTCTCCTTCGAGCCCGCACAGCTCGGAAAAATTCTTAGGCCAAACAAAAAGGGCCGTTTCGTGGCCTTGTTCTACAATGCCTCCAAGATAACCGCTGGGCTTATTGTGGTCATTGTCGCCACTTGGTTTATCCGCAATGAGGTCCGAAAGTCAACTCCACAGCAAATGGTCGATACTTACGACGACCCTAAGCTGGCCTTTGAGGAGACGAAAAAAGCCCTCATGATGATTTCCAAGAGTTTTGGAACAGCCCAGGCACAGGCGAAAAAAATAAACATGTTCAATGAAGCGCAGGAGGAGATCCAGCGGAAGAGTAAGGATAGTTTGTAATTGAAAGGAAATTATAGATGAGAAGTAGTATGCTTAATAAAATGACTAAAAAAATTAAAATATGAAGAAGATTATTGCCGCTGTGGCTTTCGTATTCGTCATCGACGCAACCTTTGCGCAGGATGCCATCTCAAAATTTTTCAGTAAGTATAATACAGATGAAAGTTTCAGTCAGGTAACTGTCTCAAGTAAAATGTTTGGCCTGTTTACTAACATGGATGCGGACACCCCCGAAGATAAAGAGGTGCTCAATGCTATCAGCAAACTCAAAGGGCTGCGCATTCTCGCAAAGGACGATGCCCGCGCCGCGCGTACTTTGTACAAAGAAGCATTTACACTGATCCCTGTTAAGGAATACGAAGAACTTATGTCCGTACGCGACAAGGACAAGGACATGAAGTTCCTCATCAAGGAGAGCGGAGGAAAGATATCAGAGCTCTTGATGATCATGGGGGGAAATGAAAACTTTATGGTCATGAGCCTCTTCGGTGAGATCGACCTGAAGCAGATCTCCCGCATTGGCAAGAAGATGAATGTGGATGGGTTAGAGCATTTGGATAAAATGAACAAGAAACAGTAGATTCAGTGAAAAGTAAAGAGTGTTACACGGATTGAATTGATCGAATACATTGAAGGGCAATTCCGAAAGTCAGATAGCTTATAAATTGATAACTATGTCGTTCCGAATCGTGGCTGTTGTGCTAATCATGCTTGCAGCCGGAAATTTAGTCGCTCAGACAAAGACTACCGATGCGCTTCAGAAGGCGCACGGCGATGCGTTGGCTTTCTATTTTTACAACAATACGCTTCGGATGCTGAACCAGTCTGAAGATAAATCCTTTGACGAACTAATCAGCAACATCGAAAAAATGAAGTTTCTAATGATTTCAAAAGGCGCCAGCTTCGGACCAGCCCAGTACAAAACACTTGTGTCCGGTTATAAATCTGAAAGCTTCGAAGAAATCATGACGAGCAGGTATCAAGGTCGTAATTTTGACGTTTTTCTGAAGGACAAGGACGGTAAAACGGAAGGCATGGTGGTTACTGTGAATGACTCGACAAGTTTGTTCGTGCTGGACATTGTGGGTAGCATTGCCCTTGACAAGGTCACCACGTTGTTTAATTCTATCGATGAGAGTACAGATATCGGAAAAAAGATAAAAGATTTCATAAAAAAGGACTAAACTTTGTAATCCAGTTTTCAATCCTTCGACTTATCTCAAAAAACAAATTGGTCAACGTACTATCCATAAATGGTCTGACAAAAAATTTTGGAAGACTTTGTGCAGTAAACAATCTTGACCTGGAGGTACGCAGCGGGCAGGTCTTCGGAATGCTCGGTCCGAACGGTAGTGGAAAGACCACCACGCTGGGTATGCTCATGGGTGTAATTAATCCTACGCGCGGATCTTTCTCATGGTTTGGAGAACTTCCGAATAATCAGGTACGAAAGAAGATTGGTGCGGTGCTTGAGCATCCGATATTTTACCCGTACCTAAGCGGTCAGAAAAATCTTGAGCTCAACGCGATGATCAAGCAATGTCCGGTCGGGAATATACCTGGTGTACTGGAGTTGGTTGAACTAACTGACAGGCGCGATGACAAGTACAAGACCTATTCGCTTGGAATGAAGCAGCGACTTGCTATAGCCTCAGCGTTGCTAAATGAGCCTACAGTGCTTATACTTGACGAACCCACGAACGGCCTTGACCCAATGGGTATAGCGGAGATCCGCGAACTTATCAAAAAAATTGCAGCGAATGGCAAGACAATCATCCTCGCCAGTCATTTGCTGGATGAAGTACAGAAGGTGTGCACGCATTTCGCAGTATTGAAGAAAGGAAACCTTGTCTATACAGGTCCGGTAGATGCCGTAGGCGGCGGGGCTGAGACTGTCGAAGTAAATGCCGAGTCTTCAAATCTCAATGAACTTTTGCTCAGCTTTAAAGGTACTTCCTCTATCAATAAAGAGAATGGATGTTTTCAGGTTACACTAAGGGACGAATTCCATGGTAAAGACCTGAATAAGTTTTTATTTGACAACGGTATTGTTGCCAATCACCTGATCATAAAAAAGAAATCGCTGGAGAAGATGTTTTTAGAGATTCTTTCAGAAAATCGTTAACGATGCTTCACCTGTTAGAGATCGACTTTAAAAAGCTTTTCAGCTACAGGACCTTTTGGATAGTATGCGGCCTGTATTTCGTTGCCATTGGTTTCTCTACTGCCAGTGGGATGGAGTTTCTAAAATGGCTGGCGGGTACATTTGATAAGTTTGGATCCCAATTGAATGTTAACAGGATTCCGTTATACCACTTTCCCGATGTTTGGCTCAATCTCGTATGGTGGAGCGGATTCTTTAAAATCCTGTTGGGCATTATGGTAGTCATATCCATCACAAACGAATACACTTACCGGACATTGCGCCAAAATATCATTGATGGCTTAAGCCGTTGGCAGTTTCTGCTTTCCAAGATTCTCACTAATCTGGTGTTAAGCATTGCGAGTGTATTTCTTGTATTTCTTATCGCGTTGATAACTGGATTTATCTATACGCCGGAGATCAACTGGAACTACGTTTTTACGGACATCAAATTTTATCCTGCGTATTTGCTGGAGATATTTACATTTTTATCTTATGCTTTAATGTTGGGGATATTTGTTCAGCGCTCCGGCCTGACCATTATACTATTGTTGTTGTCCTTTATGCTGGAGGCGATAATAAAGGCTAATGTCGATGATTACCTGCCGTGGTTAATTCGCTACTTTCCAATGGAATCAATAAGCGCTCTTGTTCCTGTCCCATTTTACAGATACGCTTTCCAGCAGATCCAGGATTACGTGGATCTACCTGCTGTGGCGATTGCGACGACATGGATGATGCTTTTCAATTACTTTAGCTACCTAAAATTGAAGCGTTCTGATCTGTAGAATTTGCATAAAAGGCGTAGTATTCAGAAGGGAAAACGGAATATAATCCTGGCTGAAGGTAACCGCTTTTTTGCGACAATTTCGTTCATACCGGTCACTACCCGGTATAGCGTTTCATGCTACCGTTCAAGTGATTTTTTTGTCGTTTTACGGTTACTTATTACGCTTTTCTTACATGTATCAGTCATCGATCCTATTGTGTATGCGTCGATACAACCTTTCTTATCGGACACGTATTGTATCTCTTTACATACACATAACGCGAATGAATATGAAAACAACACTATCTCTTTTATTGTTGCTTTCAGCGGTGCTGGGGGCATGTACAACGGAGGACACTTTGTCTCCGTTATGGGGGATTGATTTTTCAAGTGAAACATCTTCTGCTTTTGCGATGGGTTCTGTAGATCAATACAAGGCTGATACTAAAACCATTTACCTTGTGAAAGCGGCCAACCTTCGTAGTGCCGGTGAGGACAATTATTTGTTGTCTTATACTTTTGAAAGCGGGGATGTGCTGGAACTTTCGATTGTTAAAAAGACAACAGACAGCAACTATCTCTTCCCGGGCGTAGAAGGGGAAAACCAATTGTTATCAGCCGTCTTTAATGGCGAGCGCCTTAGCCTTACCGACAGCAAGGTCTCGATTCAACCCAGAACGGATGAAAACAAGTTTTCTACAATCACAAAACTTCAAACGCAGGATGAAGTTGTGTTTGATGGTTCGATTGGCCGGGTGCCCCTGTTGAAATAACCTTTTTACCCTTGCCTCTCCTCGTAAACAGCTTCGCGCAGGAATTCTTCGGCGCGTTTGTTTACGAGGGGAAGCTTATCAATCCATCCAACTTCAATCATTGCTACACCGAAGTCTTCAACGACCTTTCCTTTCAATGTGTAGAAACCCCTTCCGCGAAATGGGAACTTACGGGCCGGCTCCGGGAAATGTACAGTGTCAAATACTTCACCATACATATCATGAAAGGTGCCGAAATGCATTACCTGACCCTTCATGGTAGAGGTATCTTTCGTCGTGACGAGATACCCGACGATATGAACAGATTTTGCTTCACTATTGTATTACTTTTTACTCATAAACCATTCTGCCCTTTGCGCCCTTTGCGTGAAATCCTTTGCGCGCTCTGCGTGAAATGCATGAAATCCTCTTCCACGCAAAGCCGCGAAGAAATCCCACGCAAAGACCGCGAAGACACGCAAAGAAAGCACTTCACTTCACTATTGCATTACTTTTACTCATAAACCATTCTGCGCTTTGCGCCCTTTGCGTGAAATCCTTTGCGCTCTTTGCGTGAAATTCATGAGATCCCCTTCCACGCAAAGCCGCGAAGAAACGCAAAGACACCACTTCACTTCACTATTGCATTACTTTTACTCATAAACCACTCTGCGCCCTTTGCGCCCTTTGCGTGAAATCCTTTGCGCTCTTTGCGTGAAATTCATGAAATCCCCTTCCACGCAAAGCCGCGAAGAAATCCCACGCAAAGACCGCGAAGACAGGAAAAGATTCGCAGAGAAACCACCCTTCACTTCACTATTGCATTACTTTTACTCATAAACCATTCTGCGCTTTGCGCCCTTTGCGTGAAATCCTTTGCGCTCTTTGCGTGAAATGAATGAAATCCCCTTCCACGCAAAGGCCGCTAAGAAATCCCACGTAAAGACCGCGAAGACAGGAAAAGATTCGCAGAGAAACCACCCTTCACTTCACTATTGTATTACTTTTACTCATAAACCATTCTGCGCTTTGCGCCCTTTGCGTGAAATCCTTTGCGCTCTTTGCGTGAAATGCATGAGTGGAAGCCCTTGCGCCCGTTCACTATGCACAGGTGTTAACATATTTAAAGTTATCAGGTCTAAAACTGGGCCTTCTTATTAATTTTAATACCAAAGCACTAAATCCGAATTTTGTGTTTAGAATTTCTACGGGTGACATGAGAAAACGGTTAATGTATAAATCTTCTAAGCGAATATAAATTACTGTCCGAACAGTATCTCTTTATAAGTGATCCATTTTTCCTCAATTCTTGCCAGCACGGTAATCCGGTCGCACAAGAAATGCTGGCTATAAGGCAGATCTTTAAGATATGGCCATGCTTTCAGAAAATCTTCTGCAGCAAGTTTCTTTGCGATAGTGATATGGGGGTTGTACTGCACATCTTTTTTTACCAGTTTCTCAAATATTTCACGTATGGGATATTTATTTACGATATCAAGGAAAATTGTTCGATAGGATCCGTGATAAAAGACATTCAGATCTTTTATAAAAATATTGAACGGAGAAAAATTCACTGCGACATTTTCTACGTGCCTGGTGATATCGTCAAAGTGTTCTTCAAGATCGAACTTAAACAAGGAGATATGTGCTTTAGCATGACGGTCGTCAAACTTATGACCGATCAGGTATTGCACATCGTCTTTCAGCACTGATACATCGCTTTTAATATGACCCGGAGGTGATATGATAAAGAATAACTCATCAATTGATTTCCCGATTTTGACTTTAGATCCATCCATATACGTATTCTTTTTGTTTACATTTTCTAACCTCATAACCTTCCGTCAAGACACCCGCCTACCCACCCCTGCTTGACGCATAATTCATAACTCACCTCAGGTTTCCCTTAAACATATTTACTGCCATCCTTATCCTGCTGTTCACACCCAATGTAGTGGCGCGGATAAGCTTTTCCGTGCCATGCTTGTGTTTGATGTGATCGATCGCTTCGTATAGCTGAACCGTTTCGGCCGTGTCGTCAAACAGGCTGATCTGTTGGTTGCCTTGAACCAGGCCGCTGAGCCGTACGCCAATGAGGCGGATCAGCATCCGTTGGTTGTACAACTTTTTGAAGAGTTCCGTGACGGTTCGCACAATCACATCATCCGAGGAACAGTAAGCGATCCGAGCTTGTTTGGTCTCCGTATCGAAGTTTGAATATCTGATTTTCACGGTGACACAGGAGGTGAGCTTCTTCTGATCCCGCAACTGAAATGCGATTTTCTCAACCATGGCAAACAAAATTGACTTCATTTTTTTCACGTCTATCGTATCCTCTTCAAAGGTGGATTCCGTGGAGATCGACTTTTGCTCTGTATATGAAACGACCGGAGAATCGTCGATGCCGTGCGCTTTGTTCCATAGAATCCTGCCATGCTTACCGAAAGCGCTCATAAGGAAGTTGAGCGGCATTTCCCGAAGTGTTTCAACTTTTCGTACGCCCATGTCATATAAGAAGGAGGCAGTCTGTTTTCCAATCATCGGTATCTTGTCCACCGACAACGGTCCAAGAAAATCTTGTTCCGTTCCTGCCGGAATGTTCTCTTCGGCGTTTGGTTTAAATTCCCCCGTGGCGACTTTTGACACAAGCTTGTTGGATGACATTCCTAAAGAGATAGGAAGTCCGCTTTCGCGGATAATTTTCTTTCGCAGCTCAACGGCCCATTTGAAAGTTCCAAAGTATCGATCCATACCACTGGCGTCAATGTAAAACTCATCGATGGAGGCTTTTTCAAACAATGGCGCGGCCTCGCTGATCATTTCTGTCACCTCATGGGAACACTGGCTGTATGATTCCACATCTCCGGAGATCACCATGGCATCCGGGCAAAGTTGAAGCGCCAGGTACATCGGCATCGCAGAGTGAACTCCAAAACGCCTGGTCTCGTAACTGCAGGCGGCAACTACGCCGCGCCGGCTGCTTCCGCCAATAATTAGGGGTTTGCCCTGCAGCTTTGGATTGTTTCTCCGCTCAACCGACACGAAAAAGGCATCCAGATCAAGATGTATTATGCTCCGCTCCATGATGCTAATTAACTAAAAATATTAGTAATTTGTTCTTTTATTTAAACTAATTTTTTTAGCTTTAAGTGTTGTTAATTGCCATGGCAACTTTTCCTCACCCACCATGTTTAAGGCATTTTGGGTGAGGATATACCTGATGTATCAAGTTTTCATTCATCCTCGTAAATTTGTTGATGCAGAAGGGATATTGCTGGTCTCCGGACTCGACATCTTCCGCGGGGAAAGGTGTATGGAATGGGCATGATGGGCGTTAGCAGATGAACGTATAGCGGCATGGTTCACACAAGGGAAATATCACGAGGTATTTCTATTATCGAGGGAAGATATTATTCGGAAAGCAGCGATACCAAACAGATCGCAATAACAAACTGTTATCACGTATTTTAGAACTATGGCAATGATCAACAAAAATCTTAAGTTTCTCCGGGCGCAACAGGGCCTGACGCAAAAACAACTTGCTGAAAAGCTTGGGCTTAAGCAAGCAGCCGTCGGCGCCTATGAAGAAGAACGGGCCACCCCACCGTTATCTTCCTTATTGGATCTCACTAAGATCTTTAACGTTAACCTCGATAATCTTGTACGGCAGGATTTAAGCCGGGTTGCTGATCACAAAACTTATGCGGGGAAAACAAGAGATGTGTTGGCTATCACGGTTGACATCCAGAACAGGGAGAACGTTGAACTTGTCACGCAGAAAGCATCAGCAGGATACTTGTCAGGTTATCAGGATGTGGAATTTGTCAAGGACCTGCCAAAAATCAGTATGCCGGTCTTACCAAAAAACAAAACCTACCGCGCCTTCGAGATCCAGGGAGATTCAATGCTTCCCGTTCAACCGGGCAGCATTATTTTTGGAGAGTATCTGGAAGATATTTCCGCGATCAGGAACGGCAGGCTTTACATCGTGGTAACAAAAAATGATGGGATTGTTTTCAAGCGGATATTTAATTTTTCGGAAGACAATGGAAAGCTATTGCTGATCTCCGACAACAGGCAGTATCAGCCTTACCACGTCGAGGCGGAAGACGTACTGGAGATGTGGGCAGCGAAGGCATTTTTCTCCAATCACTTCCCCGATCCGCAGAACATCACATCGGCAACTTCTGATTACATGGCACACTCCATATTACGCCTGCAGGAGGAAATAAAACGCCTCAAAAAAAAATAACGTAGGGACTTGTCGTGCTGCGCCCTTCGCAACACCTTACGTCCTGTTTGCTATGTGCCGAAGGCGGGACTCGAACCCGCATAGCTTGCGCCACACGCCCCTGAAACGTGCGTGTCTACCAGTTTCACCACTTCGGCAAGTGTCACTCACTGATCGTGAGAAAGGTGCCCAGAACTGGACTCGAACCAGCACACCGGTTAAGGCACTACCCCCTCAAAGTAGCGTGTCTACCAA
The DNA here is from genome assembly GCA_031400145.1 of Chryseolinea sp. Classification (GTDB taxonomy): domain Bacteria; phylum Bacteroidota; class Bacteroidia; order Cytophagales; family Cyclobacteriaceae; genus Chryseolinea. The sequence continues at coordinate 22,540 of JANNPM010000002.1, forward strand.
TTTCACCACCTGGGCATTTGTATTTAGGCAAGGGCGACAAAAGTAATAAGCTTTAGAGATTTAACAAAGCGCCTAAATAAAACGCGCACACCAAGTACCCGCAACCAGCGCTGCCAGTCCAACCACCAGACTGACGATCATATACGTTAACGAAATGCCGTAATACTTTTGTTGTATCAAATTGAAGTTTTCAAAAGTAAACGCCGAAAAGGTAGTAAAGCCACCGCAGAATCCCGGACCGAGAAATGATCTCCAGTTTTCCGTCACGCCGGCATAGCGAATTGCCACCGCATACAGCATACCCAATAGGAATGATCCTACTACATTTACAACCAAGGTGCCATAGGGTAACAAAGCAGTTACCCTGGAATCAATAAATCTAACCGAAAAGTACCTGCTGATGCTTCCCAAAAAGCCTCCACCGCCAATAGCAAGGATCTTGTAGATGTCCATGTTATTCAGTGATTGGGTGATTGGGGTGCGCGCTCCATAATAGTAAAGGTACTCCCTGCATAAGATCATTTACTACTTTTTCGTTTACTTGTGAAAATTAATTGTTCTATTTGCCAGCTACCCAACGAAGATTTTGCGCTAAAGTCCTGCAAGTCACTTAATCACTTAAATAGTACTAAATAATATAGAATGAACTTCCGGACGGCAAACATCGATGACCTCCACAAGCTGGTAATTTTGTATAAAGCTGTTGCAAGGCAGGAGGGAGGTATCGCACGTCTTGAACATGAAGTCACCGAGGATTACGTGGAACACTTCCTCACAGAGAGCCTCGCATCCGGTCTAATCATTGTCGGGGAGAATCCCGACGACGCAGACCAGCTTGTAGCAGAGATGCACGGCTACAAATCAGGTCTAAAAGTATTTGAGCATGTATTAAGCGACGTGACGGTACTGGTGCATCCGCTCTTCCAGGGGAGAAAGATCGGCAAAACATTGATGATGATCTTCCTGGATGAGATAGTACGCAACCGCACGGATATTGGTAAAGTCCAGCTGTTTGCCCGGGAAGGTAACCCGAGAGCCATTGCCTTGTACCAGTCAGTGGGTTTCAGAATAGAAGGACGATTTGAGATGGCGATACGTACACCGGACAAAAATTATGAGGCGGACATACCGATGGGTTGGCAGAATCCAAACTTCGAGTTTGAGTTCTAATTGCTTTAGCTTCTCAAGGCGTTAAGGCGCAAAGTGCGCTAAAGGAAATACAAAGATAACGCATAGGCTATTGCTCGCGGAGGTATTCGTGCTTGCGGCTCTTTTGGAGGCGCTTGCGCAGGCGTTCTTCACGGATCAGATAACCAAGGTTGACTTGCGCAACGTAGAATTGTTGCAAGTAGTTATTTGGCTGGGCAAAAAAATTTATTCTGTTTTCCATAGTCGAGCGTTTTTTGAATCCTCACTACCGCTTAGTCGTTCCCAGCGAAAATTTATTTTACACTGTGGCTTCGAAGAGATAACAGATGTGGGATAATCAAAGTAAATGCCTTTAGGTGGAAGGCATTTACTTTATGACGATTTTGTTCTAAATATTTGGCTGAGGTGTGGTTCTCAGATATGGCTTAACGCGCGTATGTCCCTTAGGGAACTTTACCGCCACCTCTTCGTCCTTAACGGCCGCAGTAATGATCACATCTTCACCTTGCTTCCAGTTTGCGGGTGTGGCCACGCTATAACCTGCTGTTAGCTGAAGGCTATCGATCACGCGAAGGATCTCATCGAAATTCCGGCCCGTAGCGGCAGGGTATGTGATCATCAACTTTACCTTTTTGTCAGGGCCAACGATGAATACAGAGCGTACTGTGAATTTGTCTGTCACAGCCGGATGGACCATATCATACAGGTTCGCTATCTTAAAATCGGGATCTGCGATCAGCGGATAATTGACAACTGTATTTTGCGTTTCATTAATATCGCCGATCCACTTCATATGTGATTCGAGAGGATCCGCGCTAAGGGCCATTACTTTTACGTTTCGTTTTTCAAATTCGCCGCGCAACTTGGCAACGGCCCCAAGCTCTGTAGTGCAAACAGGAGTGAAGTCAGCAGGGTGCGAAAACAATACGCCCCAGCTTGAGCCGAGCCATTCATGAAATTTTATTGTTCCTTCCGTCGTCTCCGCGGTAAAATCGGGAGCTATATCGCCTAATCGCAATGACATCATTAAATTTTTTAAGGGTTAAACATTGAGTTAGATTAAAACGACAAAAAGCCCTTATAAGTTTAAAAACGGGCCGCTTTCTTTTGTTTCCGCGCCAATTCGCGGGGATTTATTTCCTTTTTCGCGCCTTGAGTCTTTTTTCAGTCGCAAGCAGGCTTTCGATCGTATCTGATTTTAGCATCTCAACTGTTGCATTGCGCACCCGCAGAAATGCTTCCCGTACACTGCAGGTAACCTCATCGACACACTCTTCGCATGGCTCATAAAATTTGTGCGTGGCACACGGAACGGCGGCAATGGCGCCGTCGAAAAGCCGGACCACCTCCGCCAGGTTAACATCAGCCGGTGACTTCCTTAATGTATATCCGCCCCCTTTTCCCTGTTTGCTTCCCAGTATTCCGGCCCGCTTTAAGTCCAGGAGTATCCCCTCAAGAAATTTCTTCGGTATCGAACAGGCGTCGGAGATTTCCTTGATAAGGAATTTTTCAGATGGGGTTTTGGCCATATGCACCAGCGCATGAATCGCGTACTTGCACTTTTTTGAAAGCATAGTGCGAATTTAGCAAATAGGCTGTTAGAAGGTGCCGCTTATGTGAGCAAAAGCGACTTGTATCTGTTCACGTTTTCAGTTTACTTACGTTCATGCCGAGGTAGCTCAGGGGTAGAGCAGCTGATTCGTAATCAGCAGGTCGTGAGTTCAAATCTCATTCTCGGCTCATTGATTGTCAAAACCTTAGCAAAAACACGTGCCTATTTGTAATTCGTGTTTGACACAATTTTGACACAACGCGAACCAATCGTTGGCGGCGAAGTCAGATAATTAAATCTCTTCATGTTCCAAATTCTCCCCCGTTATGCCTGTTAATTATTCCAAAGGATTGCAAAACATTCAAGCAGAAAATTTGATAAAAAACTGCATGAAGAATGAATCAGTACTGACGAAAGCGTTTAGCTCAAAGGAGCAAACGTCGGGGCTCGTCTCGAAATTCCAGCAGATACGCCGTGACGCCGGAATTTTCAAAAATGGCCTCGGAAACGGATTTTTGGCGTAAATCTGAAATTTCGGCAAAAAGCGGAGATGATTAACGAGAAGTACGCCTGGCCGGCAATACTGCGGCCTTAATTCCCCCACTCTTTCAAAAGGGGAGAATTCTGCTATTTTTGCATAAATGAACACGGGACGCGATAACTCTGTCTTCGTATTAGCCCTGCATGTTGAAAAAATTTCTTCTCGTTTTATTATTGTTAATTGCTGCTGCCGTAGGTTATGTTTTTTATGTGCTCCAGCAACCTGACATAGGCACGATTCCAGAAGGAGCTACCTTAATGCTAATCGAAAAATCTCCACACTATCTCGACGGCACGTTTCGGAACATAAGTCCGACACCCGAACTGACTGAAGGTGCCTCATTTTTAAAACTTACCTATCTGATGCTATTTGGAAAGGATGCAAGATCAGTACCGGTGGGAAAGATACCAGCTGTCAAGACCGATCTGAAAAACCTGGACCCTTCGGAGAATATTCTGGTATGGTTTGGTCATGCGTCTTACTTCATGCAGGTGGATGGAAAGACAATGCTCGTGGACCCTGTCTTTAGTGGAAATGCTTCTCCCACATCCTTGTATGCCATCGCCAGTTATCCCGGAACCGATGTTTATTCTCCGGACGATATGCCTGCGATCGATTATCTGTTTATGAGTGGCGATCACTACGATCATTTAGACTACAAAACGATAACCGCGTTGCAACCAAAAATTAAAAAGGTCATTGTCGGATTAGGTGTGGGCGCTCACTTCAGAAAATGGGGATTTGACGAGGAGAAGATAATCGAAAGGGATTGGGATGAAGAGATAACGGTGGACCCCGGATTTGAAGTGACCACTACGTCCGCACGGCATTTCTCTGGTCGCGGTTTGAAACGCAACAAGAGCTTATGGATGGCCTATGTTTTGAAAACGCCATCGATGAAGATCTATGTTGGTGGCGAATCAGGATACGACACACATTTCGCGACTATCGGAAAGCAGTTCGGACCTTTCGATCTCGCTATACTGGAATGCGGGCAGTACAATGCATTTTGGAAGTACATTCACATGATGCCTGAAGAGACGGTGCAAGCTGCTATTGACTTGAAGGCAAAGGCACTGCTGCCTGTCCATTGGGGAAAGTTTACTTTGTCTTTACATGCGTGGGATGAACCGGCAAACCGGGTGCTGGAGGAAAGCGAGCGGAGGGCGCTTCGGCTTATTACGCCAAGGATTGGCGAGGAGGTTAACTTGAAGGATACTACACACAAATTCAACGCATGGTGGCAGCTACCGCTTTAGTAGATCAAACACTTAAATAACTAAATCAGATACTCAAACAGGTTTTCGTTCTGGTTGACTACCGTGTAGTTCAACCTGAGGCAGTCCATTCGTGCGATGAGCGCATTAAAATCTTCCTTGACCTTCACTTCTATACCAATGAGCGCCGGGCCGCTTTCCTTGTTGTTCTTTTGAATGAATTCAAACCGAACGATGTCATCGTTGGGTCCAAGCACATCATTCAGGAATTGTTTCAAAGCACCGGGGCGTTGCGCAAAACGCACAATGAAGTAATGCTTCAGTCCTTCGTACAACAGAGAGCGCTCCTTGATCTCCTGCATGCGGTCGATATCATTGTTTCCGCCGCTAAGGATACAAACAACTTTTTTTCCTTTGATCTGGGCAGCGTACTGATCCAAGGCTGATATGGATAAAGCGCCCGCGGGCTCTGCGACGATAGCGTCTTCGTTATAAAGCTGGAGGATTGTGGTGCACACCTTTCCTTCGGGTACCAGCAACATGTCTGTCATCACGTCTTTGCTAAGCTGGAACGTAAGGTCACCAATCTTTTTCACCGCTGCGCCATCGACAAAGCGGTGTATTTCGTCCAACACTACTGGTCTGCCTGCCTCAAGCGCTTTCTTCATAGAGGGTGCGCCTAAAGGCTCGACGCCAATTATTTTTGTGTTCGGCGAGAATGTCTTAAAGTATTGACCTACGCCAGCGATCAGTCCACCACCGCCGACGGGCACGAAAACAAAGTCAATTCCTGAGAGCTCACCCAATATCTCCTTGCCAACAGTTCCCTGGCCCTCAATCACTTTTAGGTGATCAAACGGTGGGATGAAGACCATGTCATTTTGAGCTGTAAACTCCAGTGCGTGTGCCTGGCATTCATCAAATGTGTCGCCAACGAGGACGATCTCCATATTGCTTCCGCCGAACATTCTGACCTGGTTGATCTTTTGTTTCGGTGTGATTGCCGGCATATAGATCACGCCTTTGATGTCAAGTTGCTTACAGGAAAAGGCGACACCCTGTGCGTGGTTGCCTGCGCTTGCGCACACGACTCCACGCTGGCGTTGCTCAGCGGTCAGACTTTGTATCAGGTTAAACGCACCGCGGATCTTATAGGACCGCACGATCTGCAGATCTTCGCGTTTCAGATAGATTTCAGCCTGGAATTTCTCTGAAAGCTTGCGGTGAAACTGCAATGGCGTGGACAGCACGACAGACTTTACTGCTTCCGCGGCGGCATTGAAATTAAGCGAATACGTTTTTGACGTTGACATCATGAGAATCACAGCCTCACCGTTATAAATCAAATATCGGTGAGTGAAAGCTATTGTTTTTAGTTGATCATGCTGGCTTCAACCGTATTCTTCTCAGGGCGGAGTGCACGAACGGCGGCGCCGGCCTGCCACAGTTCACTTTCACGGACCTCTTTCAGTTCTTCCGCCAACTTTTCCCTGTAATCCGGTTTGCTGCAGGTCTCGATGGTGCGTTTTGCTTCAGCGCCTGTTGCTACGCTTTTATATAGTTCCTGGAATACCGGAAGGGTTGCAGCCTTGAATTTTTTCTTCCAGTCAAGTGCGCCGCGCTGTGCCGTAGTGGAGCAGTTGGCGTACATCCAGTCCATACCATTTTCAGCAACGAGAGGCATCAGACTTTGAGTCAATTCTTCTACCGTTTCGTTAAATGCTTCGGACGGGGTATGTCCGTTGGCGCGCAACACTTCATATTGTGCTTCAAAGATTCCGGCGATGGCGCCCATCAGCGTGCCCCGTTCTCCGGTTAAGTCAGAGAATACTTCTTTCTTAAAGTCTGTTTCAAACAGATAGCCAGCACCTACACCGATACCCAGTGCGATGGCTTTGGTCTTCGCCTTGCCGGTCGCATCCTGAAATACGGCATAGCTCGCATTGATACCTTTGCCCTGGAGGAACAGTCTGCGAACGGAGGTGCCGGAACCCTTTGGTGCTGCCAGGATCACATCTACATTGGTGGGAGGAATGATGCCAGTCTGTTCTTTAAAGGTGATGCCAAAGCCATGAGAGAAGTACAGTGTTTTGCCCTTTGTTATTTGTGGCTTGATTGTCGGCCATAGCTCGATCTGTCCCGCATCTGATAAGAGGAATTGAATAATCGTTCCTTTTTTCGCCGCCTCCTCAATTTCGAACAGCGTTTCCCCCGGTACCCATCCGTGCTCCACTGCTTTGTTCCAGGTTTTTGATCCCTTGCGCTGACCAACAATTACACGGAACCCGTTATCGCGAAGGTTCAAAGCCTGGGCAGGACCTTGTACACCGTATCCGATGATCGCAATTGTTTCATCCTTTAATGTATCAAGCGCTTTTTCCATTGGAAACTCTTCACGGGTTACAACCTCTTCGATCGTTCCTCCAAAATTGATCTTTGCCATGTTATTTGATTTGATTATTTAGTTATAATGATATCTGTGCGTATGCCGCTTATACAATCTGCGCTGAATGTTTTGAACTGAGCTCACCGTATTCGCTGCTTCCTTCATAGTAGACAGCGTGCTCCACCTCAATCAGCTTCTCCAGTTGGTGCTTAACCTTTTCAATCATATCGCCGGTAGTGAAAAGCAGCACGACAGCCA
>JANNPM010000071.1:0-2355 GCA_031400145.1 Chryseolinea sp.
GATTGTTACATTCCCCGGATTGGAAATGACAATTTCGGGAATAACAGATTCGAGGCAAGTTACCGGGCCGGGACTAGTGATCCTGGTAATGGCTACATTTTCAGACACTTCTTTAACGACGGAAACATTATCAATGTAAATGTTATTTCCTCCTTTATTCACCCCGGTGAAGGCAATTTGAATATTCGAGAGTCCGGCATAGGCGCTCAGGTCGATGACCTCACGGCGCCATTGATCTTCTCCGGTAGGAACAAATGAGGAGGTGCGGCCGGTCGTTGTTGCCAGGTTGTCACCTTCCTTGAAATAGATCTGAGTACCTGCCGTACCATCGTTCTCACATTCCGTTGAAATGAACACTTTTAGCCCGTCGGAGAGTGCTCTCCGCTGAGCGTATGCAACGTCGAAATAAAGGAATGGTGCTGTCGCCGTGGAAAGATCCATCACGGGGGTTATCAACGATTGGGTTTCCTCAATCTCGTTTGCAGATTGAAAAAGATTCAGGTATGCCGCGGTGTTGCTCGCATCATTGTTTGGCGCAGACGTCACTTCCCACGTGATGGCATCATCAGTATTGTCCTTTCCCCATGTGTCAGGGATGGCCGTAAAAGTTTCCGTAAACGGAACTTCAGTTGAAAAAGGGACAAACGTAGTGCTGGTCATCGAATCGTTTTCGGAACTTTCATCCGTAATACTGTTGGTGCGAATCACCTGGAAATACAATTCATTGTTTCCCGATGTAATCGTAACAGCGTCAAACGTGATCTCTGCCGTCTCCGATGTTATCAAAGCCGGCGAAAACGAAAACTGTTTCGTTTCGACCACTGTGCCATTGAGCGAAAATTGAAGTTCAGCTGACGTCACTGGCTGCGTACCAAAATTCCTGACGAGGATACTAGGTGTAACTAACAGCCCGCAATTTCCCTGATTCGGATTCAGGATCTGAGCGATACCCAGATCATTTTCATAAAGCGGTTCTAATCCGTTGGAATTCATCAGGCTGACACGACGCGGACTGTTATCAAGTACGGTCAGCATTCTGCCAACTTGTTCTTCGGTGAACAGATTCATGCAAACATCATTGGTATAGTCCATATAATTCTGAAACATTGTTTGAACAGAACATGAGGTTTGGGGATGCGTCGGGCAGCCGCTCGTGCTGTTCGCCTGATCAGGGGTATCTGAAACGTAATCATTGTTGCCGCCACAACCTCCGTTATCATCACCCCAGATATGACGAAGGCCTAAAAAATGCCCTACTTCATGCGTTGCCGTTCTACCTCTGTTGAAGTTTGTTGTGAGATTGAAGTCATCACCATCTTCATTGCTCCCCACGACTGAGTAATCAATGACCACGCCATCTGTCAGGCGGTTGTCTTCGGCATCTTCAAGGCCATCCAGGTCGGAGATCGGAAACTGTGCATAACCTAACAGCGTAGAGGAGAGATCGGTTACCCAAATATTCAAGTAATCCTCGGCGGGCCAATAACTTGTTGCTTTTAGCGTTTCGTCATCATTGACTGTCCACTGATTTTTACTCCCATTTACGCGTATGATCCCCGTTGTGGAAAGCCCTTCAGGCGATTGCGTGGCAAGAACGAATTCAATCGCCAGACTTCCCGCCACGGGCTGGAATTCTGACGGCGTATCGGACGCATCGGCATTAAGCCTGTTAAAGTCACGGTTAAGCACTCCGATCTGCGAAGCGATCTGTGCATCGGAAACGTTGGTCCCCGAACCAATGGACTCTCCTTTGTGGATCACATGCACCACGACGGGTATCCTGTAACTTTCTAGCGCTTCTACCCGGTTCTGGGACCTCTCCTTTTTTTCTTTAAGCCAGGATTCAAAATGATTGTCGCTTTCGAGAAGTTTTTTTTTGTCCCGCTTTAACGCGGTATACTCGACAACACCGCACCGGTCCTGGCTCTGAACAGAAACCACACACACGGTGAGCAGTGTCATGGACAAAAAGAAGTGCGAAAATTTATGGTGCATTTGCATAAACAATCAAATTGAGCAGATGTCCTTTGCCGGCCACAATTTGTTTGAATAGTGTAGCAGGATTCGGAAATTATATCTCGAATACCTTATGACCCTCATTTCATTGGAGTGATCAATTCGTAAACTTCCATAATTGCAGTCATATTAATAACGTAGCCGGCAGATAAGTAGACAGGACAACATTTTTAGTATGCAGGCAGTGATCTTGTGCCGATAGTTTATAGGATGGAAACATCTTCGCCTATTACGCGCCAATTAAGTATTTCACTTCAGCCCGTTTTAACGGAGCTGACGACTTAATACATCAACAACTGTAATGATCATTTTGTTTGTCATTTGACTACCTGAACCCAC
>JANNPM010000123.1:0-5373 GCA_031400145.1 Chryseolinea sp.
CAATCATGTTCTGGAAGAACTCCCTAAGAGGCGTGTGAACGACATCGAAGATTTACTGCCTCAGAAAAAAACGACTACGTAGTTGGCCGGGTGTTTACTGTGAAGGAAGTAAACAAGTTACAAAAAACGTCTGGGTGGGTAAACCTTCTATCACAGGTTACCTGAGTGGTAGTTCGAGCGGGGACGATTACTTAGCTTATGGTACTTCTTATCAAAATAGAGTGTGTAACCTGACAAACTTCTCCACAGATATGGTTATTAACGGACAGAGTAGCTACGTTTGGACACGACCCGCAGCAAATCCAACAAACACTACGTGGTCTTTATCGGGCGATGGCTTTCGTTCCTACTTTTTTGCAGTGGGACAGACCGCAACCTTTAGACTGAGCGCATCAAATTCGTGTGGGGCAACTTCCTATGACTACCGTTTCATTTCTGTTAGCTGTGGAAGTGGCTGTAGTCAATACGCTGTCTCCCCTAACCCATCCAGCACCGAAGTAAACATTATCGTTTCTAATATACCCGCACCATGTGCTGGTGCTACTCAAACAAGTTTTAGGAGCGAACAAGTAGTTGAGGAAAAACAAGTGGAAAATTCACTCACGATCAAAACAATTTACCTCTATGATCTCAACGGTGAGCTCAAGCTCACAAAACAACTCAATGATAATGCGAAGGATGCCAAAATAAACTTTAGTGAATTACGGAAAGGTGTTTACATCCTTAAAGTATCAGATGGTGTTTATATTGAAACACATCGCATTGTCATTGATTCTCAAAGCAATTAAAAAAGTGTAATCAGCAAACAACAATAGACAGTTTTTAGCAAATAGGAATGCACAACTTCTGGCGGAATAAAGCGGTAAAGACTCAGGATATGGTTAACGATTTCTTAACCGATAGCTTTTTCCGGCTTGGCTAATGAGTTCACAATGGTATAAAATCCGGTCCAGGAGTGCGGTAGCCATGATCTGGTCATCGAGTAAATGAGTAAATGAGTAAATGGGCCCATTCTGCTGGAGCTTTGTTGGTTGTAATAATGAAGGAAGTATTCTTATAGATACTGATTGATGAAGTTGAAGAAACTGACAGATTGACTTTTCTCCACTGGAAACAGCATGATGTCATCAATAACGATCAGGGTTACTCTACTTAGGCGCTAGTATTCACCGCTTGCCGAGCGTACTACGTCTTTGATTTTAAGCATGTTAAGTATTTCTTCCATTGTTCGGAAGTATGCTCTGTATCCTTTTTCTGCTCAGCCTCTCTGAGGGTGTCCTCCAGGTTGGTGCGGATCCTGTAATCCTGAAGCGTTGACAGTACCGTCCGATTTGTTCTTTTCTCTCTGTTTGCATTTATTCTAATTTCAGTTGGTTGCACATTAGCAGCGCCATTCACAAGCATGGAGCTTTGAATCTTACTTTGTGGTTGGCTTGCAGCATCCTGGGAAAAGCTGAAAAGCATTTTGATTCGTGCGCATTTTCAAAGTGCCTGCATTTTGCTTTTCACCTTTTCCCAGGACGTTGACCTTCATTTTTTGAAAAATTGTTGGTAATCTTCTATCTGACTTTTCTCGGGCTGGACATTCCTGTCAAGCTTTTGGCCGGACAAGGGATTAAGAATATGAATCTTCTTTTGCTGAGGTTTACATTTGTATTTCTCGGTTGTGCCTGAGTTTTGTGTCCCATATAAGTTTGTACAATTCTAACGTCTTTGCCTTCAGTAGGTTTCTTATTACACTCATGCGGATCGTCTGGCAGGTAAGTTTCTTCTCTGGACTGTGCGCCTTCTGGCGTAAAAAGGTATCGATAACCTTGTACGATTCGGAAAATAAACAAATGCAAGCTTGAAGAAAATATACTTTTGTATTGTTAGGAAAACCTGACATGGATGCTCTTTTTGAGCAGGAACGCAGCAATACAAATGTTGATGACCGTCATTTTTGACCTCCATACGCTCAAAAATTTTAGCGCCCTTTTTTGTATATCGGATAATAAGTTTAACTGATTCCACTCATTTTTTCCGTGAGCATCTGGCATCTAAAATCCTTACTCACCTACCACAAAGTGGTATTCTCCCGATTGCACTTCAAAAACAAAATATCCCTTTTTGTTTTCAATAAATTTTATTCTCTTGTTCCCGTCTAACGGTTTCATATTTTCTTCGATTTTATTTTTTGACGATGAAGGAATATACACAATCGCGGATGAATTAGCCGGGATAACTATTGTCCAATGAAACTTATACTTGCTTTTAGTCCAATTGCTTTCAATTACACCGTAAGGAGATCTATGAGAAGCGCTTACATAAATGAGACTCCCAATAGAAGGCTTCATTTCAATCTTTTTAAATCCCGGCTCAATAGATTTTATTCCCGCTAGGTTTTCATAATACCACAACAGTAAATCCCCGAGCAACATTACATGGTTGCCAGAATTCATAGCCGGGTTAGCTGTGTTGCCGTTCCACAATTCCCAGAATGTGGTAGCACCATTTTTTATCATATAGCCCCAGCTAGGATACGTAGTGTTGGAAGCAATCGCAAAAGCTAAGTCATCAAAACCATTATTGGAAAGTCCACGCATCAGCCATTGATTACCAATTAATCCGGTACTTAAATGATTATCATATTTACTCTTTATGACCGTCACAATATTTTTCATTATTGAATCCCTTGCCTCAACTGGTGCTAATTCAAAGGCTAAAGCCAGCAGATTAGCGGTGGTAGTGTTGTTGGCATAATAAACCCGGGATTCATTCAGATACTTTTTGTTTATCGCCACTAATACGTTGTCAGCCATGGTTCGATACTCCAACTGATCCTGCTCTTGATTCGACAATACAGCAAATTCTTCCATCATCTTTAGGCAATGATAGAAATATGCACTTGCGATAAACTCCCCGGGCGTTTTTCTGGTAGAATCTTTTGAGTGAATTAATTCCAGGGACTCGGGAGGCATACACCAATCGCCATAGCTATCCTTCGTTAAAAGGTGCTCATCAGATAGGTAGCGCTGCATATACAGCATCCATTTTTTCATAGCAGGATAATGTCGCCTGATTATTTCCTGATCGCCAAATTGCCGGTAAATCATATCAGATACAAAGAGATAGGTTGATGGCCAAGTCATGTTGTCAGAAAAAAAACGCCACCAATAACTTGGAGCCACATCAGGAATGCTTCCGCTTTCCAGCTGAGAATCCTTGATGTCATCCAACCATTTCACATACAGCAGGTAGTTATCGAAGATAAAACTCTCGCCAAACGAATTGATGGACCGATCTCCCAACCAACCCATTCGTTCATCACGCTGAGGGCAATCAACCGGCATACCTTTGTAATTTCCACTGATGCCCCACCGTGCATTTTTATGGATTTGATTGAGCAACGGATGCGATGATGTAAAGCTACCTGTCGTCTCCATGTCGTCGTAGATAACTTTACCGGTTATATCAGAGGCTTGCAGCGAATCGACACCCTCCACACTAACGTACCGGAAGCCATGATATACAAATGAGGGCTCCCAAATTTTGTTCTTGCTGCCGCCGTTCACGACATACCTGTCTGTTACTTCCGCGTGCCTTAGATTAGCCATATACAAGCGTCCATCTTCGTTCAATCGTTCTGCAAAGCGGAGTGTGATGGTATCTCCCTCTCTCGCCTTGCCTTCTGTGTTTATGCTCACCCAGCCCGCCATATTCTGGCCCATATCTATAACGAAAATTTTTTTCAGTTGCTGAATGGCTATAGGTTTGAGCTCTTGCATAATCTGCATATTAGGATTGGGTTGCCAGCATACTTTACCATCGGGAGGTGAGGTCATGCTAACCGGAAGCCAAGCTGAGTCATCAAAATCTGGAGAGTGCCAGTTGGGCATCTCCTTTCTCGCATCGTATGTTTCTCCATCATACTCATTGTTACTCCGAATAGGGCCATCGGCTGTAACCTTCCACGTGTTATCAGAAATCACAGTTTCTGCTGAGCCATTTTTGTATTCGATGTGGAGCTGGAATAACAGTTTAGGGAAACCAAAATTGGTGATGGTGGGAATTTCTTCCTTCCACTCGCCCACCTCGCCGGGGCGCAAACTGAAGAACCTTCCATTACCCAATACAATACCAATGGTATTGTTTTTATGAGCAAGATGTCCGGTCAAATCATACGTGTTGTAGTAAACCCGCTTGGAATAATCAGAGACTGTAGGGGCCAATACCTGGTCGCCCACTTTCGCTCCGTTAACGTAAAGTTCGTACAAGCCCAAACCCACCACGTACAGTGTAGCTCTCTTAATCTCTCTTTTTATCGTAAAGGTTTTTCTAAAGTATCTCGCCGACAATCTTGAGTGAAAACGGGTTGGGGAATCCCAGCTGAATGCTGAATCAAGGCCTATCCAACTGGCTGTCCAATCTCCCGGGCTCAACAACCCTGTTGAGAAATTGGCTACTTCGCTTTCCATAGACTCTTGCCCGCGATCAGGCCAAACCACTACTTTCCAATGATAAATCTGACTGCTAACAAGCTCTTTGCCCTCGTACTTTATCCAGATCGATTGATTGGAAACTCTCTTCCCGGAATTCCACACATCACTTTCCATCCGATTCAATTTTTCTTTACTAGAAGCTACGAGAATTTGATATGCAAGCTGCGAGCACCCGTTCTTAGCGCACTTTAATTTCCAGCTAAAAGACAGTGCCTGCCTATCGATGCCGCCTGGATTACTTTGTCCTACACAGCGAAGATCGAAAACCTGAGCAAAAGCTTCGTAACCCAGAATATCAAGACTGATTATTATGAAAAAGATAACTGCCAGTCTCCCTGAAAAAATAAACTCGGTGAACATAATTTTCTACATAAAGGATTGGTTCAATTCGAATTTCAACCTCATTAACATTGCTTTTAGCATACCTGATGCACGTAAATATCCAGGAGGTTACCCAATTTTTTTATTTTAGAAGAAATATGGCCAATGCCAACCGCACAGTGATGAGCCGGCCCATGGTCATTCCATTCATTTATGAATTTTCTGGCACCAATCGAAAATTTGTAGCGACTGTTCGTATTACCGATCTCGAGAATAGGGCCGGCTACCGATTCTCCCTCAGCCACCAAAAGCATCAACTTTCCGTCTTTCGTTTCAACAACTGATAAAATGGTGACTGCACCATGCTTGACACTCATCTCCACTGAAAGTCCATTCCCCACCTTTCCGTGATACACCTGAAGAGGCTTGACCCTAACCTTACCTTCAGCTATTTTGATGTGCCCTGGGCCATCATGTCCCATTAAAATAATGTCGTCATTAAAATCAAGGGCATATTATTCTGTAAACGAGCCACCCGCAACAAATCTTTCCATGATCTTCATGGCCTGGG
>JANNPM010000186.1:0-3671 GCA_031400145.1 Chryseolinea sp.
GGCGGTGTCCACCGGCCTATTGTGTTTATCGCTGTGTCTTTCATTATATAACACCTCTGCGCAAAAGCAACTTGTGCTATTAAAGAAGGAAAAGATACTGCTTCGTTTAGAATACGGCGACGACATTGCGTTCAGGATCAAAGGCAGTCATGACGTTGTAAGAAGCTACGTGAATAACATTTACGACACTGCTGTCGTCGTGCACAAGACCGTCGTACCCTTTCATAAGATAGAGCGATTGTATTTTGCGAATGGAACTTTCCTGAACGTCATTGGCACGCTGCTCGTAGTAGGCGGCGTCGGCTATTTTGCAATCGATCAGTTGAACGAAATTGTCGTCCAGGGTGAGGGAGCATCTCTCGATAGAAATGTCACTACGGCTTCAATTGCCATGGTTGCCACGGGATTGCCGTTGATGCTGATCAAGAAAAAGTCACAGCGCATGAAACGTGGATACAGGTTGCTTGCCGTGGACGGGGATTCGCCATTTTATCGACATGAGTTTAAGAAAGGAATCGGTGAAAAGTGAGTTAAGGAGTCCTGCATCATTTCACCACCCGCCAGGGCTCCATAACTTTTCACTATTTTCTTTTCGCTTATTGTCTATCTTGCGCTGCAATTTAATTATACCGTAAACAACATGACAACAGATCAATTGAAGGATTTGAAGGTCCGCGTTAGCGCCTTGAGGAGGTATCTTTGACTACGATCGTAAGGTCCTCGAAGTAAAAGATGAAGAGCTGATCACGCAACAATCAGATTTCTGGAAAAATCCGAATGACGCTGAAGCCATTTTGAAGAATATCCGCACCAAAAAGATTTGGACCGACGCATTTGACAACGTTACCAAACTTATGGATGACCTTGGTGTGCTTTATGAGTTCCATGAAGCCGGAGACGTTGGGGAAGAAGAGCTTGAACGTGAGTATGATCGCGCCGCGAAAGCTGTTGAAGAGCTCGAATTCAAGAAAATGCTCAGCAAGGAAGAGGATCAGCTCGGGGCTGTGATGGAGATAAACCCGGGCGCTGGTGGAACAGAAAGCCAGGACTGGGCGGACATGCTCAACCGTATGTACATCATGTGGGGAGAGAAAAGCGGCTATAAGGTTAGTCAGATCGACTATCAGTCAGGTGATGTAGCCGGTATCAAATCAGCTACACTGGAGATGGAAGGTGCTTTCGCCTATGGCAAGCTTAAGGCAGAAATTGGCGTACACCGTCTTGTGAGAATATCTCCTTTCGATTCAAATCAGCGTCGCCACACATCGTTCGCGTCTATATTTGTTTATCCCAAAGTTGATGACTCGATAGAAATAGCGATCAACCCTGCAGACATAGAGATCCAGACTTCCCGCTCTGGTGGTGCAGGCGGACAAAACGTGAATAAGGTGGAGACCAAAGTGCAGTTAACGCACAAGCCTTCCGGAATTGTTATCGTGTGCCAGGTAGAACGTTCGCAGCACGCAAACCGCGAACGTGCTATGCAGATGCTTAAGTCCAAATTATATCAGCGCGAGCTGGACAGGCGCCACGCCGAACGCGACAAGGTCGAAGCTGGAAAAATGAAGATCGATTTCGGATCGCAGATCAGAAACTATGTGCTCCATCCCTATAAATTGGTAAAAGATGCGCGCACTGGTGTGGAGCGCCATGATGCGCAGAATGTGCTTGACGGCGACCTTGATGATTTTATTAAGGCTTTTTTATTGGGAGCGCAGGAGAAAAATAGTGAAAAGTGAAAAGTTATGGAGCCCTGCGGGCGGTGAAATGTTTGTCGCACCGAACGTGTTTCGCGCGTCGAAGTCAACGGAGATCCAGGCGCATGTGTCGACTAGGCGCCTTAAGAGGATTGTTAACCCTGTGAATCGGCTGACGAGCGATTTTTAAAGCACCCTCAAAAAGGGAATATGCGCAATCCGTATATTGTAATATACAACACGCGAGGTGTATTAGGCAGTTGTGGGTTATCTTATTGGCTAACTCAAGACTGAGAATGGGCAACGAAGGCGGAACGAAAGCCATTGGTGTGCCATTGAATAGTTTAGCGTGAACGGCCACCGATAATTCGCTCCCAGGGATCGAATTTGGGCAGGTCTTTCCGCCGCGTCACGACAATGGCCTTTTGAGTATCCTTCTCGATGGTAGGAGAGAATGCAAAGTCATAGCATAGATAATAGATTCTCTGGCTTGCAGTGATAAAGATTGATGTGAAGTTGCTTGGGTCGAAGCCTAATGCCAGGAGTGTGCGGCGCTCGACGATGATATTTCCGGAAGCGCAGAGTGTTTTCAGGATTTCGCGATTTTTCAACAAGATGTTATTTGCATTGTTGACTGCGATCATAGTCAGATTTTTTCGGACCTTGTACGCTTCGAAGCGACACTCTACTGAGCAATACTTTTTGTCGGTCCTTCCAAAAATTATTTTTCCGCAACGGGCGCAAATACGGGTGGTGGTCATAACATAGCTGTTGGTGAGTCGCGTCTAAATGTTCAACAGAAGGTTGCCAAATATTAATTCATGCATTAACCATATTTTCATCGGGCACGGCTGTCATCGTTTTGTTTGACGCGGCTCTATACGTTTAAATACGTTTTCTAACGCCTTTATTCGGATATATACATCTCTTCACGGCTTCGCCTTCTTCAAAAGTAGTTTTTAGCGCTTAACTTATTAGCCACACATAAAAACAACTTTCCTTATGAATGATTTGCCAATAATTACGCTTCGACATTTGATGATCAGGGAAGAGCGACAGATTGGTCTGCAGTTTTATCCCGACAAAGTGGTGCATGCTTTGATAAAAACGCTTGATTCACCTAAGTGGTCGCCGGAAAACCGTATGGTTTATCTTAAGAATACCCCGGAGTCATTTAACCAGCTCTTTAAGACATTCAAGGGCGTTGCGTATATGAATTGCCGATACTTCTTTCGAAACAAGCCGCTTCACAACGGTGCGCAGGAGGTTGATTTAGATATGCTTCGGTCCTTGGAGATGTCGAAGCATTGTCCTGCGGAATATATTGAGCTATTGGAGACGAAGCGGTACAGCCTGAGTACAGCCCGCTCATATGTAACGTTGTTCGGGCGATTTCGCGAGGCATTTGCGACTAAGTCGCTAGCCGAAATTAATGAGTTTGATATCAAGCGTTATATGCACGGAATCGTTAAGCAGGGTAAGTCACACTCCTATCAGAATCAGGCGATTAATGCGATCAAGTTTTATTACGAGCAGGTATTGAATATGCCACAGCGGTTTTATGATATTGACAGACCGCGACCGGAACGTAAACTTCCGTCGGTGCTGAGTGAAGAGGAGGTTACCAGGATGATTGCCAGTATGGAAAATCTGAAGCATAAAGCTATCCTAATGACTGTTTACTCGTGCGGGTTGCGGTTGTCTGAGTTGCTGAATCTGAAGCTGACCGATATCAATGGAGAACGAAGTACGGTGCTGGTACGCGATGGCAAAGGGAAGCACGACAGGCATACCATCCTTGGGATCAAGACCCTCAAGTTGCTGCGCAAATACTTCGTCACCTTCAGGCCGAAGGAGTATTTATTTGAGGGCCAGGATGGCGGCCGGTACAGTGCCAAGAGTGTTCAGAATATTGTCGCCATCGCTGCCAGGAGGGCGGGAATCAAGCGTCCGGCCACCACTCATACCCTGCGT
>JANNPM010000189.1:0-6525 GCA_031400145.1 Chryseolinea sp.
GCCTGCATTTTTTCTTGTGTGTTCCTCATGTGATTGCTTTTTCACAAAGCAACACATACCCCAGCACCGTGTAAAGATGTAGACGGCCGGGTGCTTACCCTTCACAGCCTGCTTGTGTGACCATTGCTACAATATTACTCTGACTTACTGAGGCCGAAGCAGCCTTTGCTACAATGGAACGTGTTCCTTGCCCGGACACAACAGAAATTTTGCTGTCTACATTCCAAATTACGTTGGCGTCAACTACAGAGTTTTGAACAGTGTAATTGGTATTGCTACTGCACAGCGTTGAATTGCCGCTTATTGAATAATTGGAGTTGTCATGATTGTAGCAGCCATTGGAAACTTGGAGAATATACTGACTGCGAGGTGAAGCTG
Source organism: Chryseolinea sp. (assembly GCA_031400145.1). Lineage (GTDB taxonomy): Bacteria > Bacteroidota > Bacteroidia > Cytophagales > Cyclobacteriaceae > Chryseolinea. Next base: position 379 of record JANNPM010000189.1, read on the forward strand.
TGTTGCTCTGAATGATTTGGATTCTGTACTGAGTGTTTTCATCAAGGTTTATATCAATATTTGATAATTTATTGGAAGCACTGATATCATTATTTTGTCCTACCAGTGTGAGCGTATTAGCCACTAAACGGTAGATGAATACTTCTGTGTCTGGAGTAGTCTGGCCGTTTGCGGCTTTTGTTTGTATTTTGTAAGAGGTAGTAACAGTTGGTTCAAACCTTACCCAATCCTCATCACAAAAAGAACCATTGAATGCTGTGTGAAATGAATGATGCTGGTCCTGGTTTATGGTAAATGGCCTTGCCGTTGTGAATGTATTGTCAGGTTCAAAAGTGTCGAAGAGCACATTACTATTTTTCCAATTGCTTTTATAGCTTTTGTGATTGCCATTTTCAATAGAATGCACCATAACACCAATTTGCTCTTGTGAAAATTGTTCTCTACAATCCCTATCTCCATAGGACATGATATTTCCTGGATTAGGACTTTGACTCCCAGACGGAGGGTGAAGGTAGCTATCTCCATATGTGTCATTCAAGTCACGAGTCCAAGTACATCCAGTCGTTTCGCCATCATCAAGTCTAGGGTCAGCAGGTGTATCACACAAACCATCCCCAGTTTTATCGCATTTGCGTGTATTTAGAAACCAAGGTTCGCAAAAGTTTATATCTGCAAATCGCCTATTCCTGTCTACTGGTTCGACTAAGCAATTTTCATTTGGAAACCCTCTCCATGCTTGATACTGATGCGTGTGCTGAAGTTCAAGATAATGACCTACTTCATGTGTTAAGCTGACTGCCGCTATGCTATTAGAATAAACAGCTCTATTTATAAATACACTAGATTTAGCAAATGGATTATATGTTCCAGGTGCTCCACTTTCTAGGCTTCGCAACACATGTATGTTAAGAAAATTAGTATGCACAGCCTCCGCAGCGGTATTCCCTGACCACCAAGTTCCAAAACGAGTCATATCTAAACGGCTAGAACTGTTTACAAAGGTGGGATCACATAGTTGGTAAAATCTTATCCCGGTATTATTTGTTAGATGGTCGTTGTTTAACCTGTCAACTAAAAGTTGCAAGTCAGTAACACTAGGTCCACCATTTCCTGCATCATCTCTATAAATGATAAAGTTAATTGGAATTCTATATTTAACCGCATCTGAGGATTCTACACGAGCATTGGGATTTGAAACTAACGGATAGCCTTGGGTTTGCAAGGTGCTTGTGAGATAGCTTCCATTATTGATCCATGGTTGTGTGTAAAACAAAGTTGTGTCCATGTCTTCTGTTGCACATTCGGGCGGATTAACCTGTGCAAGCAAATCGAAACAAAAACTAAGGATTAGAAATGAATACATGTATTTCATATTATCTAGGAATTTCAAAAGAAAAAAACGTGTAATATTTGGCATCTTCTGTTCCATCATAAATCAATTCTTGTTGACAGTAGACTTTAAATTCATTAAAGATGCTACCACATTTCCCATCTTTAGTGGTATAGCAAATTTTTAAACTGTCTATGTCATCGTTTTTATAATAGACAAAATATTTTTTACAAAATAACGTGCTAGTCAATGGGTCAATTGATTTATCAAAAATATCATAGACTATAAATTTATAATCATTACCCCTTTCTCTGATTACTTGCTTTTCAGTTAAATCTTCATTGAGCAATTTAAGTGAGTCTTCGTTGTAGTAAGTGGCACCTTCCCAAAAAAGGTTTTGTCGAGACACTTTATCTACTATTTTAAAGGTCGCCCCATTCTCGACTAATATGTTTCCAACGGAATCATCCGAACATCCGGAATCAATACAGGAGTAGTGTAAGGTGCTCACAATAAATAGCACAAATATTTGCTTCATATTTTTGGAGGTTTAAAGTATAACAGAACGAGAATTGTAGTTTCCTTACTATAAAATACAATAATGTTTAATATAGCTATTTCTTACAATCCACTAATACTTTTACACTTTAACTTTCTGTTAAAGTGCTTTCCTCGAGTTTGACTCTTGCCATAGCTTTGGGTTGCGTGTCCGCATAGGTGGATATTTTCCACCGCCCAGGCACAACCTTCTTGTTCATCCAAATATTCTAATTCTCTTAACAGATGGGCATTGCATAAGCTATGATTCATTTGATGGTACAGAAAGTAAGAAGCAAAACTGTCACGGACTAAAGGACGCCTGTAAGGAGCTTCATTACTATTTCTTTGGCCGCAGAAGTAATTACCGTACCAGGCCCAAAGACAAATGATACGCCAGCATTGAGCAAAAATTCATGGTCCTGTTCCGGTATAACTCCGCCAGCAACAACCATAATATCCGGTCTTCCGATCTTCTTTAGAGAAACGATCAGTTCCGGTATCAATGTTTTATGACTACCGGCGAGGCTGGAGGCACCAATCAGATGCACATCATTTTCCGCTGCCTGCATTGCTACTTCGTCAGGTGTTTGGAACAACGGACCGATGTCAACATCGAATCCAAGGTCAGCAAAACTTGTAGCGATCACTTTGGCGCCGCGATCGTGTCCATCCTGCCCCATCTTGGCCACGAGTATCCGCGGTCTGCGGCCGTCCTGTTCGGCAAAGGCATCGGTGAGTTTTCGGATCTCCTCGAATTCCTTCTGACTTTTCATTTCTCTCGAATATACACCCGAAATTGAGGTGATGCTGGCCTGATAGCGACCAAAAATTTTTTCCAGGGCATAAGATATTTCACCCAGGGTTGCACGTACCCGCGCGGCGTCGACAGCGAGCGCAAGCAGATTTCCGGAGTTGTTTTTCGCCGCAGCAGTCAGTAAGTCTAACGCAGACGCTACCGCAACGTGATCGCGATTTGCTTTGACTTGCTTTAACTTCTCGATTTGTTCATCACGAATAAGTGTGTTGTCCACTTCACGGATATCGAAATCATTTTTTTCCCGAACAATATATTTGTTTACCCCTACGATTACATCCCGGCCGGATTCAATGCGTGCCTGTTTGGCGGTGGCTGCCTGTTCGATTCGCATTTTCGGGATGCCCTTTTCGATGGCATGCGTCATTCCACCAAACTGTTCTATCTCTTCAATCAGTCCCCACGCTTTTTCAACAAGCGATGACGTGAGCGTTTCGACATAATAGGATCCTCCAAACGGATCAATAAGGTTGGTTATACCCGTTTCCTGTTCCAGGAACAGTTGAGTGTTTCGCGCGATCCGCGCAGAGAAATCCGTCGGCAATGCAAGGGCCTCGTCAAGAGCATTGGTATGCAGTGACTGCGTGCCGCCAAGCACTGCGGCAAAAGCCTCAAGGCACGTTCGGGTAACATTGTTATAAGGATCCTGCGCAGTAAGACTCCAGCCCGAAGTCTGACAGTGCGTGCGCAATGCCAGGGACTTGACATTCGAAGGATTGAATTGCTTCACGATTTTTGACCATAGCATCCGGCCTGCACGCATCTTGGCTATCTCCATAAAGAAGTTCATACCAATGCCCCAGAAAAACGAAAGTCTGGGTGCCAGTTCATCAACCTTGATTCCGGCTTCTATTCCCTTTTGCAGATACTCGAGTCCATCGGCCAGCGTATACGCAAGTTCAATATGTGCCGGCGCTCCGGCCTCATGCATGTGATATCCACTTACACTAATTGAATTAAATCGCGGCATGTTTGCCGACGTATAACGGAAGATGTCAGTAACGATGCGCATGGAAGGAGCAGGCGGATAGATGTAAGTATTACGCACCATAAATTCCTTCAGTATGTCATTTTGAATGGTACCTGTGAGTTGTTGAGGTTTCACACCTTGTTCCTCTGCGGCAACAATGTAGAAGGCCATGATCGGCAACACAGCTCCGTTCATGGTCATGGATACCGACATTGTATCTAAAGGAATACTATCAAACAGGATCTTCATGTCTTCAACAGAATCTATTGCGACACCTGCTTTGCCTACGTCACCGGTTACGCGTTCATGATCCGAATCGTAGCCGCGATGGGTAGCAAGGTCAAAGGCCACGGAAAGGCCACGCTGACCTTCCTCAATATTTCTTCGGTAAAAGGCATTAGAATCTTTGGCTGTTGAAAAACCGGCATACTGCCTTATCGTCCATGGCCTTGCAGTATACATCGTGGCATAAGGACCGCGGACGTACGGTGGTAAGCCTGGTACGTATCGAAGATGGTTCAGATTTTCCAGATCAGCATGTTCATAGAAGGACTTGATGGCAATGGTCTCCGGTGTCCCGGAATCATTAAATCCAATGTGAGCAAGTGGTTTGATATTCTTCGTTGATGATTCTAATGCTTCCGCAAGCGAAAGTTTAGTATCACCTGCCGTAGCTTGAAATTTTTTCCAGCCCGCGTCAACGATGTTGTGCACGATCGATTGTATACTATACATTCCTGCGATTGGATCAGCCACTTTGCCGAGATGTGCCTCTTCACGAAGTATGTTCGAAACGTTTCTTGCGATCCTGTTCATCCGTACATCGGCTTCATCTTCCGGCACAACTGTAACCGTATTGCAGCCACCGAGGACAGCTGATAGCGCATTTGTCGTATTGCTCAGCATGAATCGATGTGGCTGGGACTTTTTTTCCGCAGAAGTGCCGGTACGTAAATGGATATGAAGATCGCATGGCTGGAAACATGGTGCCTGTGCATTGGCTAAACAGTACCATAAAATACGAAATGCCCGCAACCTTGAGATATCAATAAAGAAGTTTGGAATGCTTTGAAAAGAAAATGCAATGCTCTTCAGCAATGCAAGCTTATCGCGTTCGTTGACGGAAAGTTTTTCGACTAGCCTGCGGCCGGCAGTGAGGGCATAGCTGATTTCATTTAAAGTCGTTGAAGGAGGAACCACGATACCCAACGGATGATAACCCGTCATATTGGAGAATGACGCAAAGACAAGGGCAGGATCGTCGGGGAGAGTGTCCCATAGAAAACATCCTCTTAGCTGTGAGGGATTGTAGTGCTTATCTTGAATGTATGCTAGAAGGTGTTCGGAAAAGGTGGAAGAAGAACTTAAGAGAAACGAGATGTTACAAATAGACCAGTCGATGTCAAGCAACAGTAATACCAGATCAACATGCATTGAGTTGCGAATATCAAACAGGATTCCATCTGCGCCATTTTGCAGGTGTGAGAGCGCGACCTCATTGGCCGTTGCCTCTTTTGAGACCGTTATTAAAGGAAGGCTGTTCCAACAATGATTGTTCTGCGAAGATGTACGCGATGAGATTTCAAATTTTTTCAGGTAATCAAAAGTTTCGATATCCTCTAACGCATAGTATGAAAAAAAATTCAACTCATTTTCATGATTCCAAGTCAGTGTTTCGTCAAAATTTCTATTTTGTAGTTCGGTAGCGGCAACCAGCCTCCATTCCTCTTTGTTCGTTTCCGGAAACGCAGTCTTAATTAAGTCATGGATACTATGGTGCGACATTTGAAATATTTCAATTCAATTTTAGTTAGTTTTTCAACAATGGGTTGCGTTTTATTTTTAAATTTTTGGTAGCAATTTTTTTTCCGAAAAATCAAGAACAACGTCACTTGTTTTGTTAAACTCTTTTTCTCCATATTTGTCTCCCTTCTCCGCTATGGACACTTTGAAATCAGACAGAATAGACCGAACAATGGAAATCAGCTGTAAAACAGTTTGGAACGATTGCCTTGAGGTAATTCACGAACATGTTGGTGCTGAGAATTTCAATACCTGGTTCAAACCTATTCTGCCTTTACGCGTTGATGGTGACATTCTTACCATTCAGGTTCCTTCACAATTTTTCTACGAATGGTTGGAAGATAATTATGTTGCTGTTTTGAAGCGCGCTATTCATACAGTGTTAGGTCCGACCGGCAGATTAGAGTATTCGGTAGTAGTCGACAGCGGAAATCAACAAGCACCTCCTGTATCTGTCAATTATCCTGCTAGCGGGAATGGTAACAGAAGAAGTGGTATGAACGGAAGCTTTGGTCCTGATGACTATTCACCATTTTCATACAAGGCCTTAAATCCTCAAACGGTTAACTCAAGACTCAATGCCGCCTACAGCTTCGACAATTTTGTGGAAGGAGACTGTAACCGGTTAGCGAGGTCTGCAGGTGTTGCGGTGGCGAAGAAGCCGGGCGTAACGTCCTTTAATCCACTCAT
>JANNPM010000248.1:0-4543 GCA_031400145.1 Chryseolinea sp.
TAACACATGAAATCGTCATGCACTGCGTTCACCCAAAAGGATGTTAATTAACCATGCGATTCCATGTGACTACGAAAAACAATTATTAACACATGAAAAGATTTTAATCTTTTCAGCAAAAACAGGAGGGAGATATACAGAAAAACAAGACTGTATAATAAGGAGGCTGCTCCAGTTACAATGTTAATTGTAACCGCAAAGCTATTTGCCTTTTTTTACTTCCCTTCCGTTGACTGCGATGAGTACTATTAAATTGTTTGCGCTTTTGGAATCTTTGCATCCCCTGTCGGAGGATTTTAAAAGTGCCCTGAGCGAAAGGATAGTCCCGCTGTCCTTTCCGAAAGGCCACCAGCTTCTGGAAGTGCCTAAGATTGCGTCACATGCCTATTTCCTCAATGAAGGTTTTGCGATGTCCTATTCTTTCAGTACCGCAGGGAAAATCACTGAATCCTTTTGGAAACCCGGTCAGATCATTGTTGCCTTCGAAAGCTTTTTCGGGCAAAAACCATCTCTGGAAGTGATTGAGCTCATGAAACCAAGTGAGCTTTTATCCATCAGCTATGAGGTTGTGGAACAATTGTTAACACGGTTTCCGGAAGCACTGGGGTTATACCGTGCCATGATGCACTGGCACTACACCCACATCCGGCGCAGGCTGCGCAATATGAAAGTGTCCGACCATGCGGACCAATACAACAAACTGTTAAAGACATTCCCTGATCTTGAATTGACGGTATCACAACGTTCTATAGCTACATACCTAGGCATAGCGCCTCAATCACTGGCGAGAATTAAGAGGAAGATCGAGTAACGTTAGTGTGTGATCGCGGTTACTACAGGTTATAAAGGAGATGCAGTTAACAGCCGTTTCCAGATAACTCAATCTGGTCAGCCTTGATCGTATAGGTGACTTCAAGCAAGTCGGTCAGGATCATTAAAGTGCTTTCCAAAGAATTGTCCGTAAAGTCTGCGGAAATATGGCACTTGTTCAGATGCATATTTTTTACCGTCACGGTGACATCAAATTTCCGTGCTATGCCTTCAATGACCTTCTGCATTGAAGCGCCCCGGAACCTCATATTATATTCTGTATTTTCAATTATCGCAGACACGTCTTTCTCCGTCAGCGCAATGCGCTCAACCTCTCCTCCGGCAGTGTAAACGACCTTTTCATTACGCGCGACCTGTACACCGGCGTTATCTTTCACCGAGGTAAGGCTGACCGTTCCTGTGAGGACGTTGACTTCTATACGCTCCTGCCCTGTTTTTAAATTGAAGCTTGTGCCCAACACCTTTACATTGATGCTACCGCAAGTAATCGTGAAGGGCCTGTTTGGTACCTTGGCAACTTCAATCAAAGCTTCCCCAGTAAGGGTCGCACGTCTCTCGCCATCCTTTTCATAGTAGATAAACTTGCTCCCCTCCTGCAACCATACAATTGAACCGTCGTTAAGAATGACTTTCTCTTTGCCATGGGATGCATGTCTTTCAGGCCGACGGGAATTAGTCGTCACATTCCAGATTGAAAATGATATTGAAAGAATTACTACAACAGAAGCGGCGATCTGCACCCACTGCTTTGAGAGCGTGCGTTTTAGTACCGATCGCTTCGGATACAGAGCAATTACATCATCAACACTTTCAGCTTCGCTCGTGATTTTCTGAAAGAGCCGTTCCTGATCCAACTTTGACAACTCGAGTCCCCTATCATTCTCCGTGTGTAGTACATCGAGCCACGCTGTAAACTTCGCTTTTTCCTGCTCGGAAAGCTGATCTTGCAGATACCTGTGCAGCAGCCGGTCAAAGTTGGTTTCCATGTTACAACATTTTAAATGGAGAATTGGTCTACAATTTAACTGAAATAAGTGCTCCCTTATTCATTGTAGGTACGAACAATATGCTATCAACGCATATGCAGATGCGAACTTTTTTCCGCGCCCATCCTGTAGCCATTCCTGTATGTCTTGCGGAAATATGCATAAACTTGGTGCATATAGTTATCAACTGTCCTGTTACTAATGTTCATTCGTTGCGCAATCTCCGCGTTAGAGAGGTTTTCGTTGAGCCGTAGTCTGATTGCCATTTGCGCACGTTCCGGCAACTGCCGGATACCATTTTCTATTGCCTTTTGAATGGCTTCCGTAGTGCGCTCTTCATCAATGTTGTCATAAGCAGCTTCAAAGAACAAATAATGCTCGGCATAACGCTTCCTTGTTTCACTGTGGCGGAAGTAGTCGGTAAGTTTGTTCCGGACGCTAGTGTACAGGTATGGCCGGAGAGGCTTGGATTCGATTGTTTGTCGCAATGACCATAGGCGTACAAATACATCCTGGATAATTTCTTCACAATCGTCCTTGCTGGTAATAACATGCCGGGCATATTTGTATAATTCCCCGACATAACGGCTATAGATGATATCAAAGGCTTTCTTGTTTCCCTGGTTAAGCAGTATAATCAGCTCCTTATCGCTATTGTTTGTTCCCGGGGTCATCTGGCACCGGGGTTGCAACGCGAAACGGAATTCGGGTACTCGAAGGTATTCTTACGAGACTTAAAACGCAGTCTTGCGTATAATTTTGAAAGGCGAAAGCAACTAAGATGGATTTTTCCGTAGAAAACCGAAAACCAAAGCGCGGGTCTCGTCTTATCATTACAACAGCATGAGAAACTGCTCGTGCACTGAAATAAGAGAGACTCCGCGCTTGATATGCCTGATAATATAAGAGTTTGTCCGATCATCTTTCATTACATTCGGTTTCTCATGCCGTTGTAATGCAAGTGATTAGGATAATAAAAGCTCTGACAGAGTAGTTCGCCGCCTCTTGTGCAGCTAATATAGATATTTTTCTATTTTTCTAAAATCAGTTCACCTTTTGATTTATATAAGTAACGACAATTCGGATTTCCAGTCATAACCGCCTGCTTCTTCTAAACATCCCGTACTTCTGAAGATCATGCCAGGCCTCATCCAAAATCTGCGTACGGACTCATCGCTCATATTATAACTTCTAAGAACTTTACTTATTCCTGATAAAAGGCAATCCTCTCTTTGCAAATTCGCTCAACGATAGGGTTCATTTGCTTTACCCGGTCAATAAGTATGGTGAGTTCTCTCTTAGTGATCACGTAATCATTTCTATACCGTGCATCCACATAGCCCCGCTTTAGTAAATCGAAGAGGTGTTCTTCATGCTTGTCTGTTTCTGCCCGAAACACCTCAAACAACTCCTTAGAATACTGTTTGGATTTTTTCCTCAGCTTCCAAAGATTATGCGTCTTTGGCTTATAGTCGGTAAACACTAACAGGGTGGCGTAGTATAAACTTTCAGCAGCCTGGTGCAACATGAAAGCCCCGAGATTTAAAGTACCCCGCTTTAGGTAAGTATCGCTGCCGAAAATAAATTCACTTCCCTGCGAAAACCATGTATCAAAATACCGCTGAGCTTTTTGCCTTTTCTCGTCATCAGTAAGTTCTCTCGGTTCCACAAACTGTAAATTACTTTTGTCGTAAAGGATAATTCCTTCATTAACAATATCGACGAAGAAGTATTCCCCGGTTTCCAGTCCCTGGTTGATGTAGCTGATCTCGTGGATCTCAAGATTCACAGGCGGTTTGTACCGATCAACCCTGTCCATGATTTTCGCTTCCTGGGCGTAGGTCATTTCCTGATTATTCCTTGTAACCACCAGCAAATCATAATCGCTGATGTACTCGTACGAAGTACCATGCTTATCCGTATAACGGTCCTCCACCCAATTACCTTTAGCGTGGCTTCCAAATAAAATGATCTTTTCCGGATCCACTACTTCCCTGATGATATCAGCGATACGCCTGATCTCGTACTGCTTTTTTTCCGAAAGTTGGGAAAGAGACGTTTTCATTGTTTGCGTAAAAGTGGCCTGAATCAGTCTAAAAATAGGCGTTTTAGCGGTTAAATCATACCGCGCATTCAAGTTGATCCAACACAACGCGGGGTGAAGGAAAATTCCTGTCTGCAAGTGGTCCACGAAATAAATGAACCGTTTTTTATAACAGGCAACCTGTTCCAGTAATTTGCAACTTGTTACCTTCTATAAATCTAACGTTAAAGTTTCCTGCTTGCGATAAGGTATAAATCATTTCCCGGACAGAGACACCGCGATGAAAGGTGCCTGTAAACTTGCAATAAAGCAGATCTTGTGTGCTTACGCTGAAGGCCAGATGATATTTATCCCGTAGTAATGTGAAGATGCTCCTCAATGATTCTTCTTCAAATTTAAGGTCATCGGATAACAGTGCCGTTGATTTCTCATACGTTTTACTATAGGCGTACTTCTTTGAGCTTACAAGCGTTATAATTGCGGTGAAGATAAAGGCAGAGATGGCCAACGAAATCGCTGTAATTTTGACAAGTCGTTTTCGCCTCTCCTTTCGGCTCAATGATCTAATTGCGTCCCGAAGTATCTTTAGTCCCGTTTCATCTTGCTCGTCCGGCCGGCTGGCATCATCCCACGCTTCGGAGTAAAGAATTCTCATGTCATCAAATTCTTCCCGGTTAGACGG
>JANNPM010000259.1:0-2271 GCA_031400145.1 Chryseolinea sp.
CTTGCAGGCCGCGCATATAAGCCGTTGCCTTATTGGCAACGTTTACTTTATTCTCGCCATAAGACCGGTAACTGATGAGCGGATCCTGCGGATCATTGTTAACATCTGCGAGTGGTGCGAAAGTCAGATTCAATCCCAGTAACTTCATGTGCCTGGCAGTTTCTCGTCCCATCCTGTAGATGAGGGAATCTTCCTGGATGGCGCCAAGTACCAATGGTCTGGGAAAGCCGATAGTGCTATCAACGCGCTGGCTTACTCCCCATTCACCATCCTGCCCGACCAGCAGTGGGAAACTGGCCGCGCTTTGCAATAATTTTGTTACAGCTGCCTGATGATACGGAGATTCCTGCTGGAAAACAATTCCACCGACATCATGGGTCTTTACGTCATCCTTAATGCCTTGTATGACCTCGGCTGTCGCGTGAGCTGGAATGGTCAGCATAAAAAGCTGTCCGATTTTTTCATCCGTACTCATGGCGTTGAACACACTATCCACCCAGTGGCTTTTTGGTGTCTGAGCCGTCAAGGTGAGAGAGAAAAATGCTATAAGCACAAAAAACAAAAGGATCCTTTTCAACATCATCCCTGGTTATGAAAAAACTGGCATCATGGTGAACGTTGCCTGACGCTAAAAAATTTCTGTGTGCCAATCAATACGTTACACTGGCCAACCTGGTCCGCGTCAATACGTTGACGAATGCTTACGTAGCTTTCATGAGACAAAATTAGCCAATTAACCGGGGCTTTTTCATGTGTTAATAATTGTTTTTAGTTGTCACCTGGAATGGCCAGACAAAATTATCGTCACTTTGGGTGAACGGGGTGCATGGCCATTTCATACGTTCCTCTACGAACTGAAGAAGTAAGGTCATTAGGATAACCCTTACAAGACCGGATAAATACACAATCAAACAATTATTCTAATGAAAACGTAGGCATGGGCAGGTAATTGCAAAAAAAACCTGACCATATTCGCCTTCGGAAAGCCTTCAAGTTGCTGGTCTCGTGCGGAGTGGTCCAATTGTTTTATTTATATTAAAATCTGGAAGTTCTGGGTCTAATCTGCACCTTTGTCCATTCAGCTTATATGTGCGAAGTTCAATGCCGGATATCATACAGCTTTTGCCCGATTCAATTGCCAACCAGATTGCAGCAGGCGAGGTCGTACAGCGACCGGCCTCCGCAGTGAAGGAGCTGATGGAAAATTCTATAGACGCCGGCGCCACCCAGATAAAGCTTGTTTTGAAAGAGGCCGGCAAGGTGCTCCTGCAAGTAATTGACAACGGCAAGGGCATGACGGAGACGGATGCAAGAATGAGCCTGGAACGTCATGCGACCTCAAAAATACGCAAAGCGGATGACCTGTTCAATCTGCGCACAATGGGCTTCCGGGGTGAGGCGCTTGCGGCAATTTCGGCGGTGTCACAACTGGAAATGAAAACGCGCCTTGCCACGGAAGAACTTGGCACTTTGCTGGTGGTCGACGGTTCTGAAGTCAAAAAGCAGGAGCATGTCGTTTGTGAAAAGGGTACAAGCATTGCAGTTAAAAACCTTTTTTACAATATCCCAGGCCGGAGAAATTTCTTAAAATCAAATGCCAGCGAGTACCAGCATATCGTTGATGAGTTTCACCGGCTGGCGCTCTCGCATCCGGAAATAGCCTTTCAGTTGATCGAGACCGATTCCATAGAGATTGATCTGTCACCAGGAAAGTTAAGTCAACGGATAGTCGGTATTTTCGGCAAGCAATACCAGGAGCAACTGGCACCTTGTCAGGAAGAAACCGCATTGGTTAAAATAGCAGGATACCTTGGCAAGCCGCACTTCGCAAGAAAGAAGCGCGGCGAACAGTTCCTGTTTGTGAACAAACGTTTTATCCGAAGCAATTATCTGAATCACGCGGTAATGAGCGCTTACGACGGGTTGTTGCCCGACAACAGCTATCCGTTCTACGTGTTGTTTATTGACATTGAACCAAAGCATATTGATGTAAACGTTCATCCCACGAAAACCGAGATCAAATTTGACGACGAGCGGGCGATATATGCAGTAGTTTTATCTGCAGCGCGGCAGGCCATCGGTGTGCACAACCTTACACCTGCAATCGATTTCAATGCCGATGTAAATATTGTTACCAAGCTTAATAATGCAACCGCGCAGTCCAAGGAAGTATACTTCGAAGAGCGCTTCAGCAGCGGCCTCAGCCATGCTAATCACGAACACTGGCAAAAGATTTTTGAGGGTGAAGAGATCATCAGGCCGGGACCGGCG
>JANNPM010000247.1:0-5022 GCA_031400145.1 Chryseolinea sp.
ATGCTTGGCTTTATGAATGAAGAAGCATATCACAAGACCCTTACTGAAAAGCGGGTCACCTTCTTCAGCCGGAGCAAACAACGACTCTGGACCAAAGGCGAGGTGTCCGGCAACTATCTAACCCTTGTGGAGATCCTTGTCGATTGCGATCAGGACACCTTGCTTATCAAGGCTATCCCCTCCGGGCCAGTATGTCATACCGGAGCGGCTACCTGTTTTGGTGAAGCAAACAACACCTGGGATCTGCTGTCGCTGGAACAGGTGATCCATGACAGAAAGAAAAATCCTCAGAGGGGATCGTATACGTCGTCATTGCTGGAGTCAGGAATTAACAAGCTTGCGCAGAAAGTCGGAGAGGAAGCTGTGGAGCTTGTCATCGAAGCCAAGGATGACAACCGTGACCTTTTTCTCAATGAAGCCGCCGACCTGATGTATCATTATCTGGTGTTGCTCGCCGCCAAGGGTAGCACATTGAAAGATGTGGTAGCGGTGCTGCGCGGCAGGCATGGCGAGAAGTAACCTGATAATTAATCAATATTCTCTAAATTTGTGTAGTTTAGGTATAATCCTGTCGTAAGCACCAAATGCCGTTTCTGCCCTCTCTCATTAATGCTGGAATCAAGTTTACAACAGCACCATCAGCCAAAAGGGGCTTGCAGTTATCAAATACCATTGCGCTTATCCTTTTCGGACTTAGCCTGGTTGTCGGCGCATCCTATTATATATGGTATGGCTTGAGTTTACTCACGTATCTGATCCCTGCTATCGGCGCCACCGCATTGGTCGTGTTGATTTTGAACGCTTTCGGATTTATCTTTATTAGTCGTATATGGCTTAGCGTTGGGCCTGCAGTACTGATTACGTTTCTGTCCATCTATTCCAAATCCTTGCACTATTCTCACCAGCAGGAATTGGACTACTTCACCTTCCGGATGGTGATGATTGGCACTTGTGTCATCCCTTGGGTAATCTTTTCAATCATAGAAAAAAGAATTCTTGTCGCATGTTCTGTTACCGCACTGGCTGTACTCCTCGCACATGACCCACTTCATTCACTATTTGACGTGCCCTATCAGCAAGACAAGCTCAAGGTCTACAATTACTATTTTACGAACATCATCATTTTTATTACCTACTCCATCATCACAGGAAGCCTTGGATTTCTGAAGTGGGTATCGGACAAAAACGAGGAGAAAAATATTGAATTGATTTCAGAGCTGGCGGAGGCTAACCGGATATTAATGGAAAGTAATGCGGAGATAGAATCGCAGTCAACCGAGATACTTGCACAAAGTGAGATCATGATTATGAGTCAGAACAAGCTGATAGAAGCCAATACGCTCATTGAGGAGCAACGAAAACAACTGTTTACCATAAATCAATCTCTGGAGTCGGAGTTAATCGAAAAAAACGCAGACCTCACAGAGACCAATTCAGAGCTTATCAAGCACAACAATGAACTGCGTCAATTCTCGTACACGGTGTCACATAATCTACGAGGTCCCGTCGCCAGCCTTTTAGGACTAATTAGTCTGATCGATCAAAGCAGCATACACGAAAAAGATCAGGAGGCCTTCGCACATCTTATCTCTGCATCACACCACCTCGATCAGATTATCCGGGACATCAGCAAGATCATTGATATCCGGCACGATATATTCAAGATCAGGCAGCGCATCGACCTTGACGCGGAAATATCAGACGTTTCGCAGGTCCTGCGCAGCGAGTTGGAAACTCATAGCGTTCAGATTCAGAAGCATCTGAATGCATGTCCCTATATCTATTCCATCAAGCCGATGGTCAATAGCATTCTCTACAACCTGATCAGCAACGGAATTAAATATCGGTCGAATGACCGGCAGCCTTGTATCGAGATCAGCACGCGCGAAGACGACGATTTCTATGTTATCTCCGTAGAGGATAATGGGCTGGGTATCGATCTTAAACAGAATAAGGACAATATGTTTAAGCTTTATAAGCGCTTTCATTTTCATACGGAGGGAAAAGGCCTCGGGTTGTTTCTTGTCAAATTGCAGTCTGAATCGCTTGGTGGCACCGTGGAAATTGACAGTGAGATCAACAGGTACACGCGATTTACGGTAAAGTTGAAAAAGCCAGTGAACATCGACCGTCAGGTACTTTATCAGGAATCATATGCTGAGATATTTTATGATGCCCGGGTGAATGCTACAGGTGTTGTCTGGAAGGGTGGTGTAACAAGTGAGCAGTATCGCAGTGTATTCCGTAAGTGCCTTGAATTTGTTCGATCATACAATTCACCAAATTACATCGCTGATATAAGACTTCAGGGGCCGATACAAAATGCAGACCAACAGTGGATGTTTCACGAAATCATGCCACAGGCAGTCCGCAATGGTTTAAAAAGAATTGCAGCGATCGGGGGTAATCTCGATGACCCTCTTGTGCTCCAATACATCAAGGGTATCAATGAGAACCTGCTGAAACTGGGCGCCGTTCAGAAGTATTTCTCTTCACGCGAGGAAGCATTTGAATGGTTGCAGCTCGAAAATCAACGGGCGTCAGTTAGCCGCGAGCAATGATCGATTTGATTGACAAGATCGATAAGCAATTATTTCACTTCCTTAACGGCATGCATGCTGACTGGTTAGATATCGTGATGGATTACGGGTCAGAAAAGTACGCCTGGATGCCCCTTTATCTTTTGCTGTTTTATTATGTCATCAGGCAGCATAAAAAAGAAGCGTGGATGATCTTGCTCGGCGTCACACTCACCATTCTTCTGGCGGATCAGGTCGCAAGTACATTGATGAAGCCTTATCTAACCAGACTGCGACCTTCATGGGAACCGGAGCTACGTGGCGTGGTGCACCTGGTTGACGGCTACCGTGGCGGCAAATTCGGCTTTCCTTCAAGTCACGCCGCGAATACCTTTGGTGTGGCGACTTTTCTCTGGTTGATATATCGGCCGGGCTGGATTGTATGGTTATTTGCGTGGGCAGGATTTGTAAGCTATTCACGCATATATCTGGGTGTTCATTATCCCGGAGATATACTGGGAGGCGCCATCATCGGAATGTGTATCGGATGGATAATGTTCAGGTTAACGAAGCTGCTTATTGATGTGGTGAGACGCAGGGTGTGAGAGTCAGTGTGAGTGTGAGAGCGACCGGACTCGCTCGTTTTTTCTTCGCTCTCACTCTCAACTCTCACTCCCACACTCATCTACGGCTTCATTAACCTCGCAACATACTTTCCAATAATATCAAACTCAAGATTCACTGTATCCCCGTCGTTAAGGACCCCAAAGTTGGTGTGTTCATACGTGTATGGGATGATTGCAACGGTGAAACCACCTGGCTTTGAATTAAAGCACGTTAGGCTGACACCGTTGACAGCGATTGATCCCTTTTCCACCGTGACGTTCCCGACCGTGAGGTCGTAACGGATATCGAATAGCCAGCTTCCGCCGACGTCAGTGATCTTTTCCACAACACCTGTCTGATCGACGTGACCTTGAACGATATGTCCATCGAAGCGACCGTTGTTAAGCATACATCGTTCCAGGTTGACGGGATTGCCTTGACGAAGATCACCCAGGTTCGACTTCTCCAGCGTCTCTGCAATTGCAACGACGTGATGAATATTTCCATCGATCTTTACTACGGTGAGACATACGCCATTGTGTGAAACGCTTTGGTCTACCCTTAGCGCTGATCCGAGCGAGCTTTCAATTTCAAAAACTGTGTTCGAGCCCTTATGGAGCGTCTTGATTTTTCCTGTAGTTTCGATAATGCCGGTGAACATTTGAAACGTTGTTGTGTAGAGCGCGAGTTAATCGCAAAGCCGCTAAGAAGCAAAGGAAACACAAAGAAAAATGCGCCATAAGGTGCTGTAATGCAATCGCAGATGTAATTGTACCGTTTGATGCCTTCGTAAGCCGTGGAATCATGGCCACCGTTTTGTATCTTTCAACAATGGAATTTGGCAAACTTGATACAACTGACTTCAACGCGGTTGATTTTACACTTCCACCCGACCGTCCTGCGACTACCAACTTGTTAAAAACATTGACGCCTGGTGAAACGACAAAATTCTTTATCGGATGTGCGAAGTGGGGACGCAAAGATTGGGTGGGTAAAATCTATCCTTCCGGCACGAAGGAGGCTGATTTCCTAAACCATTATGGCCGGCACTTCAACAGCATCGAACTTAATGCGACATTCTATAGGATGCCTTCCGTTGCGCTAACTGCCGAATGGGCAGGGAAGGTAAGCCCGGATTTTAAATTTTGTCCGAAGTTTCCCAATCAGATCACCCACCTTCGACGTCTGAAGGATGTTGAGGAACTCGCTGATCGCTTTTTGAAGGCAGTAAGCGGATTCGGCAGCACACTCGGGCCGCTTTTTCTGATGCCCCACCCGGGTATGGGTCCGAAAGATCTAGAGAGACTTGACGCTTTTCTCGCCTACCTTCCCAAGGATATGAAGATGGTGGTAGAGTTACGCCATCCCGCATGGTTTTCGGATGCGTCTGCGTCAGAAAGTCTTTTCACGGTGTTAGAAAAATACGGAGCTGGCGCTGTCATCACCGATGCTTCAGAAAGAAGAGATTGCCTTCACATGCGCCTCACGACCCCGGAAGCATTTATTCGCTTTGTCGGTAACGATCTGCATCCCACTGACTACACGCGGATTGATGAATGGGTGAATCGTATAAAAGAATGGAAGGATGCCGGCATCCGAAGCATTTATTTCTTCATGCATCAGAATGAAGAAGTACATTCTCCGGAGGCGGCCACGTATCTCATAAAGCAGGTGAATAAGGTATGTGGATTGTCTATCCCGGAACCTGCGTTGATAAGCGCGGACGACCCAACCCCCATGAAAAAGTCTGTCAAGGCCAAAAAGACTACTGCAAAGAAGAAATCGTAGCGACGTTCAAGTTCGCTTATATATTGTATTTTTCGCCCCATTTTTCACCATGCAGTTTTACGATAACCACCCACTTTATCTCACTAATTCGCTTTCGGGCCAAAAAGAG
>JANNPM010000296.1:0-12342 GCA_031400145.1 Chryseolinea sp.
ACCGCGATCTTCGGCGAGCGAAAGCAATAAATCTAAATCTCGCGGAGTTTATACTTCCCTGAATTTTCTTTCGCAATTTGCCGAAGGACATGAATACGTTACCGATGCCAACGGCACCGAACAAAAGATGCTTATCTCAGATGTTCTTGCCCCGGCGTTTGTTACCTCGTCCTGGGGTATAGAGTATCATCCGGTCGAGTACTTTTACGTCCGCATATCGCCCTACTCGCCGCGTCTTACCATTGTACAGGATCCGGAAAGGTTCATCACATCAGTCGGGACGGAACCGTACGGTGTTAAACCACCGGACGAAGCCAGGTGGGAATGGCTATCCTTTCAACTTTCTGCGGATCTGAATAAGGACATTGCACCAAACGTTAACCTGAAGGCGCGTTACCTGATGTATGCCAATTATGAAACCCTGGAGTTAAAAACCATCGATCACCGCCTCGAAGTCATGTTCAATGCAAAAGTGAACCGCTTCATTACCGTCGGACTAGGAGGAATTCTTTTGTATGATCTTGATCAGGATTCAGGCGCTCAACTCAGCCAGGTGTTCAACCTGGGATTTGCCTATTCATTACAGAATTATCAAGAGCCGAAATAAAGGTGAAGTGAACAGTGAAGAGTAAAAAGTTGATAGAGCCGGCCATTTAATGTATTTCAAAGGGTGCTTCGAGACGTTGTAGTTGAAGTGACTTGCAAAGCAGTACAGGGTGTCATTAAAAGTCAGTGTCGAGTCCCAGCCTGTCTTTAAATTCCTTTAACAGGGGAATCTTCCGCTGGAGATATTCAAACTTGTCGCGGGAGGTGTACATTACTTTCTTATCATCATGTGCCTGCACAACTCCCGTCACAAGTATGTTATCGTTATTTAAGTTTTCGCGAAGGTAATTGATCAGTTCGCCTTTAATGTTGCCAAGCATAGTTTCCTGGACGTGACTGAGCAGGTTCAACTTTATTGTTGCCCCCTCCACTTCGTATGGCTGGGACAGCAACTGAAATTCGGCCTGATACTTCTTACGCTGTAGCGAAAATGCTGTCCAGCATAATCTCAACTGTTCCTGTGTAAAAGTGCTGGCGTTTTCTTTCCTCGCTAGTGTTGCAGTCGTAGCCTGTTCTTTTCTCGGCTCAACCTTCAGCAGGTCCGCTAATTTTACAGTGGTGCGCGTTGTTACCTTTGTTTTTTCAGTAATGACTACGGATGGAGACGGTGCCGTGATGGCAACAGACTCTTCAGGATCGTAAGGCGTTGTTTCGGATTCCCGCAGGCCTGTGCCGTTATCTACACTATTTTTTTTTTTAGTGCCTCCAGAGGAGGATTCAATTGGTGAGGTTGAATGGCTGCTTTGACGCTGGCCATTTTCATGAGGGCCAGCTCGACCAAGAGACGTGGATTCTTACTGGTCTTATAGTTGATATCGCACTGGCTTGCAATATTTAGCCAGCTTAGTAGGAGAGAAGGTTCCGATACCTTTGCTTGTTCCAGGTACTTTTTTTTTACGGCATCCGGTACTTCCATCAGATTTATTGTGCGTGCTTCCTGAGAGACTAACAGGTTTCGCAGGTGCTCGGCAAGTCCGACGATAAAATTATGTCCATCAAAACCTTTGCGCAGGATTTCGTCAAGTATTACCAGCGGCTGGGAAAAATTCTGGCTTAATAGTCCATCTGCTACCTGGAAATAATAATCATAGTCAAGGATGTGGAGGTTGTCGAGTGTGGCCCGGAAGGTTACACCCTTTCCGGACGAGTAGGTGACCATCAGATCAAAGATTGACAAGGCATCGCGCAAGGCACCATCTGCCTTTTGGGCGATCAGGTGCAATGCCTCCGCTTCTGCAGGGACGCCTTCACGCTTCGCGATCGTTTTCAGATGATCGGCGATGTCGCTGATCTGGATCCTGTTGAAGTCAAAGATCTGGCAACGGGACAGAATTGTTGGGATGACTTTGTGTTTTTCCGTCGTGGCCAGGATGAAAATGGCGTAAGAAGGCGGTTCTTCCAGCGTCTTCAAAAATGCATTGAAGGCCTGGTTGGAGAGCATATGAACTTCATCTATAATGTAGACCTTGAACTTACCAAACTGCGGGGGATAGCGAACCTGGTCAATAAGATTACGGATATCCTCCACAGAGTTATTCGAGGCTGCATCAAGCTCAAAGATGTTAAGGGAGTTGGATTCAGTTTTTTCTTCAAAGCCGTTGATCAGCCGTGCCACGATGCGGGCACACGTGGTTTTACCTACGCCTCTTGGCCCGCAAAAGAGAAGGGCCTGGGCCAGCTTGTTATTGTCGATGGCATTTTTGAGCGTTGTCGTAATATGTTCCTGGCCAACCACCTCATCAAAACCAGTAGGACGGTATTTTCGCGCTGAAACAACAAAGTTTTCCATCGGCCGCAAGATAAAATTCAAATAACAAAACGCAAGGGGCCTTTGTCACAGTTGGCAGGGAATATAGAACTTTTTTGGGCGTATATTTGTCAGTTATTCCGTGGCCGACGGACGAATGGCTGATGTGATTTTGCATCTAAATTTACAACCTTAGACATCAGTGCATTGGAGGATTTGCCATATGCCAGGAATGGTATACAATATGGGGCCGACCGGTATTGACAGGATGTGTAATGTCGTATGCAAGCATGCAGGCTCATGGGATGAGAGCCTTAAAAGATAGTTCCGAATCATACTTGGCGAGTCTAACTACGCCATGGCTGCTTAATTTATCCGATAGGATAACTTAGCCTCGTCCCGATAAGATCGGGAAAGCCATCATCGCTCAGCGCTGTCGTTTTGCAGGCGCTGAATAGCGGTGTCGTTATGCAGAACTGCTCCGTGTGATGTTGCTAAGCACGGTTAAGACCAGTAACTAAGGAGCAGATCAGGCTGTTGTTTGCCTTGCTGCTTCCGACAATTTAAATACAACTAAGCATGTAGAAAGTACGTCTTTATCTTCTCTGGACGAGAGTTCGATTCTCTCCGGCTCCACAACGGCCTATTCAAAGGCCATCAAACCCTCTTAATCTTTATGATTTTGAGGGTTTTTGTTTTTATCCCCTAAAGAAACCCATCTCAAATCGACCTTATGGTTCGCTAATCGGTGCGCTATTTCTGTTGCGGAGAATCGCGAACCAGAATTTTGCATAGAAATTAGCCACCAAAATAAATGATTGATGCTATCTCTCAATAATATTGAAGTTAAACCTTAACAGGATAGTAGATAAAGCCGTCACTTATAATGAGAAAGGAGGTTGAACACCAAAAACATTTATTAAAACTACTGCTGTTTCTTTTAGAAAGAGATGGCAGTCATCGTAATATTATTGGAATCATAAAAGGCAAATAGCATCACTGATGCATAGATTCGCGCTTCTCCAAGCTAATATACTCATCCGGTGTTCCGTAGTGAAACAACATACTGTTTCAATTTGTATCAGAAATCGCTGTAAGTCGCTGTCGCCGTCAGAGCGTTGGGATACTGAAGCTTGACGGGTAGGTCATTTATATGTTTACAGATAAAGAAAATGGCGTGAACTATTTCATTTAACACCCCAGTAGCCCCTCAGCAGTTTCGCCTTCGAGGTGCCGAGGTCGGTAGCTGTGAAATGGCTAATAGCGAAGAATACTTGCGTTTCGCTTGAATGCTGTTGCAATTGGAACCTACAATTCGAGGGAGCTGTACACGGACTTCTCTCTGTGAACAGTTGTGTCATTTTCACGTGGGCATAACCGAATTTCAGTCTCAGTTCTTGGAGACGACCCAATATTATCTCTTCGGAATGCATAATAGATTCATTCACAGCTGAATAAAAGCTTGTTCGACTCTTTCCATTGATCGTTACGACAAATTTGGCAGTCGCGACATTGAGTCTTTTAAAGTGATCGAGCGTAATGCCAGCGCACGCTCTCTCGTAGAAGGCGATGTCAATCAAAGCTGGATCAATCACCCAATTTCTCTTACCATTCAATTGAACGATTTCTTTCAAAGGCGTCATCAATTTAACATTCCTCTGTCCTCGTATCATCCTGGCAGTGTCTGTGATACATGGCGAATGGCAACCGAAAAATATTCTCTTTGCCCGATCAGATAGCTTGCTCACTGACTGGATTACGTCGGCTGGAAGCTTCTTCAACACTTCGATTGCATCGACGGTGAGGTCCCGTAACGTGGCTAATGAAAGTTTAAACTGGTCAGCAGCCCATTTCTTGGCTTTAAGCACCTTTTGCATACTTTCCGCAATAGCCTTGTCCGCGAGATCCAATCCGGCGAAAGCGATACGCTTCGCGCCAGTTGCCTGAGCTCTTCGTTCTGCTTTTAGCAATGCTATCTCCCATTCGTCAAGATGGCCGATCAATTTGGGTGACATCACTTGTTTGAGTCCGCGGAACGCAGCCCGCACTGCTACGGCACCACCCAGTAGCATAAGGCCGGTCTTGAACGCGCCCCACAATCCCTTCTCTGTATCGGATCCGTCAGCCATGATTTTTTTTTCAAGCGCCATGAATGCATCCAACAAAACCTCGGCAACCTTTTCTTCGATCACGAAGAAGAGACTCTTTTTAATTAACTCCTTGATAAAAGTTCTGCCCACAGCGGGAACCACCGCGGAGCCTATGCTGGCACGCAACGCGCCGTAGCCGACGGAAATTGCGGACGCCGCCGTAATAACAATGTTAAGCCCTTCGGCCGTTTTGCTAGCCGATTCCGCTTCCTCGAGGTTTTTACCAACTTCTGCGAGGGAGTCGCTGATCACCCAAAAGTCGGTGACGTTATATTTAATACTACGCAAGAGCTTCTGCGTGATAAGTCCAAACCTGACTTTTACAGGTTCAAATTTTCCAAACGAAACCTGACGATCGCCATAGCCTTTTTCACTAATGGTGAGCTTTATTACATCGGGGTCCGGTATGACTTTATACTTATTCGGATGTACATTGTAAGCTTTCGAAGGCGGTTCGAATTCCCCATAATACAACGGTACTTTATCATTGATCTTCGCTCGTTCACGCATGTCGACGATTCGGAGGTAGGGCAGAACAACTGCCTCGGCGTCATTTGCAAGATTGATGGTAATAAACGTCTCCTGGTCTGCTTTATGAAACAGGCGCTCTACCTCGCTCTTATTTTTCAGATCGGTTCTTACTGGATACGTAATAAGTTCCATAAATATCTCGGCATCGGTGATGTCGGCAGGACGCCGTTTGCTTTCCTGCATCTTACGATCGAGTTGCTGAGTATATTCAAGTGCCGCAGCCTCTTCCATTCTTATCTCGAGAACTTTCTGAGTCACAAAATATTTTGCCGCGGTGAAACCCTGCGGAGTCTCTTTTGGAAAGTAAAACCATGTTACCAGCCCATTAATGGATTTTGGATTGGGTAGCGTGACGTTCATGGCATCCAATGCCTTTTGAACTGCCGCAATTTTTGGAATCGGTAGTTGCACCGTTCGTTGCAGGTGGGAAACAACATCGTATGATGATGTGACTATACCAAACGAGAATCTTTTAAAGTTTGGTTCTGGATTGAGGCGCTCCGTATCCAAGCGATGGACAAAGCTCCGCTGCGCGGAAAAAACTATGGGAACTGCCGAGATCGAACCACCCTCTTTATAGAACAAACGATACGCTTCCAGTTTATGATCCAACTTCAACGCAAGCGCTGCATCCGGACCTTCCTCATCTCCCAATAAGTAGTAAATGAGACCGTTAAGTACTTCGGGTTCGAAATCTATCCCCTTTCTGGTACTCGCATATTGCATGGCATTTTCGCTTAGAAATTGCGCAAGCGCAGTAATATTAGTGTCGAATTTTCCACTCCAAATGCGGACTGGTTTTACACTCGTCGCGATGACGAACAATCTTGTGTCATCGAATTTTTCTTTACTATCCTTGGGCAATGCATTATATCCCTGCGAAATCTTGTCAGCAATACTCTGGAAGTTCACGGACTTTGCATACTTCGCCAAGTTCGCGATGACTGCGGTATTGTTTTGTCGGACCTGCTCTGTTGCATAAAGAATAAGTCTCCAGGTCATTGGTCCCAATATCCCATCCGTTGAAATGCTGGAACCAAGCGCCTTGCTGATGCCACTGCCGTTTAGTGCTTTTTGGATATTGTACGTGACGTTCGCCAAAGCATGCGGAGTAAGCGGACTTATGTCTCCAAAAGGTTGAATGAGATCCATCCGTAAATTGAGCCACCATTGCATATTTTTTGCAAGCACCTCATTCCTATTTCCTGAAAGCGCGCTATTGAGCTTTTCATCTTGGGGGACAAAGTTTTCATACTGCGATGGATCCATACCACGAATGTGGTAGTACAGGGATCCGAAAGGCTGTTCCTCGTTTTCTTCATGGATAACGCCAGCCTCATCGAGCATCTCTTCATCCGATTCTGATTGATACGCCGTATCCTCGGTATCCGAATCCTCCAACGACAGGCTATCCTCGGGTGCGAGATCTTCAACTTCTGTATCATCGAAACTTTCGCTTACGACGCCGGTTGTCTTCTTTGAATGAGCACATTTACATTTTTTAGGTGCCTCTTCTTCAGTCGTCTCAAGTTCGCCATACTCAGCACGTTCGAAATTGTCATAAGAATCTGACTCCTCTTCAAAATCTGACTCCTCTTCATATGAGTCTAGCGCTTCCAATTCATTCAGCCCTTCTTCATGATCAGATTCTGATGCAAATGTTTCCAAGCGCTCTTCAGATTCCCGCTCATAGGAATCCTCGATAACATCCTCAGACTCCCGCCACGGCAACTCAATTTCACGCAAGAGAAAATCCAATTGAGAAGTGTTCCTTACCTCCTGCCTTTTCGTCTCAAAAGCCGAATTTTCATTGAGGAATTCGTGTGTGAGATATCGATCGATCGGGCGGCTCATTGACCTAACTGGTTTTGTTGTAATCTTTGGAGATGCGTTTCACTAATTGGCTCTTAATTCGAAGCCGCTCCTGCGCTCCGGGCAAGTTGTGCAACCTTCACGGTACCCGCCACATTAGCTTCGCGATTCTTGATCTTATGACCCGTCGCTTTCTCCCAATTATTAATTACTGTCAAAAGGTCATTCAATAACGGTACGGTAGCGGGATCTGGAGGGTTTGTAAACATCCTAGTTATCCAAGTCGGATTCTCGAGTACCCCGAGTTCGATGGCACGTAATACGCTGCCTGCCGCGCCGGCCAGATCGAAGAGTGCTTGAGATTTTTGATGTGCCGGAAGGCCGACCTTAGCACCCAACTTCAGCAAACGCTCACCGATCGTATTTGACTGACAATTCAAAAACTGGACTATGGGAGAAGTATCGTATGAGAATGCGAAAGCAAACCAGCTCGTCAATAACACCGAATGGAATTCTTCGTATGCCAGGTTTTCCTGAGTATAAGGCTGATTGCCACGTATCTGATAGCCTCGTCGGGCATTGAGAAGCTCTCGAAGTTGCTGCGCGAGGCTGGTCAGATTGATGCTATCGGTCGAGTTCGCGCCGACTTGATTCTTGATGTTCACGTATGCCTGCCAAACTTCTGAAAGATATTGTTCAAACAATACGATGAACTGCTTGTTGGACGCCTTCGGCTTTTTCGAGTTTGCTTGCCCTTGCACCTCTGGTTCGCCAAATGCCAACTCGAGTCCGAAGAGTCGATAATATGCATTTCGGCGCGTCGCTTCCAGACTTGGCCTGATCGCACTTTGCGGATGACGTTGAAATCCATCTTTAAAGAATAATCTTTCCGTGTTCTGTATCCAACGTAGTACCTGAGGGTCGGTTGGAATCCCAAAATCCTCGTCGTGCAGGTACGTCTCGATCATCCGTTGAAATATTTGGATGATCCTCGAGTTTTCAGAGAGATAAGCTGTGATAAGATGGTATGGTGATCCGAAGGTGAAGTCAGTAAGGATCGTAGCGACCGCAGTGAAAGACCATTGATAAGATATGGGAGGTGCAATGCTGATGTCGTACCAATGTCGTGTGATGGCTAGTTCGATGATTTCAGGATCGGGCCAACACACAAAATTCATTTTGTCGTTGTTGTCGAAATAGTACGGCGCACTATTGATGACACCATACCCTGATGGCGTGGTCGTATAGTCGCTCTGAATTGGACCACTCGTAAGCGGTCGGTTTAATGCGGCGTAAATGATGTTGTCAAGCGCGTCCATATTATAAACTGTTAAGTACTGTATAGAAATCCTGTATGTCGATGCAGTCGATGTTATACTTATTCTTCTTGATCGGCGTCGAGCCGAGGCGATCGAAGATCCGTTTTTCAAGGCTGTCGACGCGGACGAGCGCCTCTTCTTGCAAGGTTGTCTTCGGCCGTTTCGAATAAAGTGATTCCCTTAAGACGCTTCCTCCTGAAAGGCTCAGTGATTTTCTTACGACGGTCTGATAGTCAATGTCATCCGAAGTCTGGTCTAGTGCCTCGATCGTTTCCAACTCTTTGCGGAGTTTATCAAGGTTCGTCTCCGCGCGGAAAATTCTACTGTGCACGGCTGATGGATCGCTGCCGGCAAGGCGGGCATTTTCTAAGTCTTTCTCCAGGTCGACAAGTAGTTTCTCGACATTAGCAATCTCGAGTTTAAGGTCGGCTGATCTTTTTGACATATTATTAGCTTTTGATTTTCAATTCAATGTGCTGGAATTTCCGAGCCTTAACGCCCAGTCGCGTTGTTTATTGAATTCGGTCTCTATTTCTCTTTCGGCCGTCGCGATCCGAAGTCCTGACAGCGCTAGCATTCTCAGACACTCATTATTGATCCAGGCGTTCGAATGCTCCAGCACGCCGATCGTTCGCTCAAAGTTGTGGAGTGCCTCAGGGCTCACATTGCCCGGGTCGATAATATCACACAGACATTTTCCACCGAAGGCTTTGAACCGCATAGTCAGGCACGTTTCTACTGCCACACGCAACGCCTTCTCGCAATTTCGGATCAATGGAGCTGTTCGGGGATTATACCGGTCTAAGGAGTAATCCTCTTTGAAGTTCTCTTCCAATTCAGTCCACGGTCCATTCCCATAGAAAAACTTACAGCATTCTATATTAAAGAGAATGCGCAGGAACGATATTGGATGCGGATCGCCTTCGTGGAAAAGGAAAACACTCCGAGGACCGCCAACCACAACGTTGTGAAGCGAAGCTACCGCCGCATAGCCTGTGTGCACGAATGCAAAAATATCGGCTGCGATTTCGCTCGACCAGCTGGAAAAAGCGTTGGCAACAACGGCACCGAACCCCTGGAGTTGCTTTCTCAGTTGACTTGCCAGTTCGTCATTCCAATTGAGAATGTGCGCAACCTGGTGACCAGTCTCGTGAATCGCAGCAGTCGGGCGAAGTAAATTGTGGAAGGTGATTTTTATCGCCGCCACGGTGCTAACACTCCCATCCCATAAGCGCATTCCACTTTTTAAAATACTCGCACCGAGTCCTTTGTCAAGGTAAGTGAAGCAGTATGGAACTTCCTTCCCCAGTGATTTGAGGATGTGTTCCATACTTCTCCGGCACATGATATCACATGCACGCAATAGGCTCGATGTCGAACTGTTCGTCCGGCTATTCAACGCATCAGAAAAGAAGTGTATTGTTGACTCGGTATCCAAATAGCGCTGTCGAAAGGCTAAGACCGACCGTTGCATAGCGTCGTAGTCGTTTCCTTTCGCCAACAAATTCTTCACCTTCTGTCCGTCCGCGCGCAGTCTGTCTACGGAACGGTGCATACTCTCCAAAATCGTTTGGCGTATATTGGTATCGATACCATCCCACGCGTGGGACGAAGCCAAATTTTCCAATATCCCTAACCTGCTCGTAGCATTCAACCAATGCTGCAGTTGGCGATCAAGCGGAATAACATTTATTTTTTTTACTATCATTTCAATTGAAAGACTTTCCTGGAACAACACCAAGTTCAGGAGTTGTGATGCTCTGGATAGTCGGGAACTTCAAGTCGCTAAGCGAGAATTGACCTCTCACCATGTTGATCAATGTCTTGATTTGTGACATCCCTGTAATGCCCTTCCATTTCAATTTTAGCGTCACGCCATCTTCCGGCTTTGCCAAAGCGGTTTTGAATTCTTCCGATCTGCTCTTAAAGAATTGTTTGATCGTGTCATAACCGGAATCTGAAAACTTCGAAGTCAATTTTTTGACAACGTTTTCGAGCAGTCCTTTTGTAGCGGAGCCCAGGAATTCCTCAGTTTCTGGCAAGTTCTCGAGGTACAATTCCGGCATAGACTCGTGAACGATCTTAACTTTCGACGATATATTACCGTGCAGGAGAGGATTCAGGAAACTGCTTAGGTTACTCCTCAATTCAGCGGCAACACCCATCCAGTCATTGCCATTGAGACGCTCAACCATTCGGCTGGCGCTTACTTCACTGAAATAATATGCTAAGGTTACTTCTGATTTGGAAAAGTTAATTGTCGCATGCACATCGTTGGTTCTCGGCAGTCGAGAGCCTTTCTCGCGGCTTCCATTAGCGCTACCGTTACGCGGACGTCTAACACCGGCACCGTTCAATTCCAGATAGTAAAACCGTTGACCTATTTTTATCCTTGCTGCATTTCCAACTGTCGCATTTTGTCCATCGATTCCCAATTTAGGTTCACCAAGTAATGCGGTAGCAGCGTGAACGGTAAGAGGATGAAATTGCGATGAAGCATTAGAGGCTGTTGTTCCTAGTCCTGGCACCTTCTCCTGAGAGGCAATCTGACTCAACAATGTTCCAGAGATTGCTTCATACAGATGAATACGTCCCTGGACCGTTTCTCCGTCTTTAATCGTACGCGTGTCTTTCAGGTATTGTCCAAGGGTGGTTCCGCCAAATGTCTTAACGGAATCCCTCACTTGCGGCGTGAGTGACACTTGAAATATACGCGTGTATTTCTTGTACATCTTCTTTTTCTTTCCTCTGGGGAGCAACACCCACACGTCAGACTCCTTTGTTGCTTGAAGTCCTACTTTTAACCAGTTGCCGGGAAAATTATTGGCCGCAGCCTTATTGAAGGCGGGCAACGCGAGTTCAGTCAATAGTTCAAAAGCGGCCGCGTCCGTTGAGGCGTCGATTCGGTTTACCTCAGGGTCAGTTCCAACGCTCGTAATCACCTCCTCCAACGTACTAGCTAGTGCTTCGTACCCCAGATCTTCTTGGCCCTGCTCGTTCGTTTCAAGATTGATAGATTTCATGCCGAGATCAACTATTGAAGTAGCAAGCGGTCTAGCGCTGTCTTTTGGAACCCATTTGTTGATCAATTTGGCTAAGAGACCTGACAGAAAATTCACGACACGTTGTCGACCGACAAGCTTTACACCAATTTTGAGGGCTCCCATCACCGCCGGGACAAATTGCTCGACAACCGGCTCTGCAGTCTCACCTGCCTTTAACCTTTGAACGAATTGATACCTCGCCTCGTCCAGTGTTGGCACATTTTGAGATGCTTCGGCAAGATCAGGTCCTCCCTCATATTCGTAAGCGGACAGTAAGTTTTCCCCTTCATGATCGTCGAACGCGAAATTTGCTATTAACATGTCGAACTCTCGTTGGATCCCATCAAAGTCGGCAGTTGCCAACACTTCATTACCTTCCGAATATATGTCTCCGTTTGTTTCCTTTTGAAGGAACTTCTTAGAAAGCGATTGAGCGATTGGCTGAAGGCGTTCAGGAAGTCTTCCAATGAGTGAGTTCAGCACTCTATTGAGTAAAGGTCGAACAAGACCTTTGATCCTGTTCAACGCGATTTGGATGGGCGAAAACTTCATGGCTACATCCTTCACCTTGGACGCAACTGATTTCACCTTGCTAATCAACCCTCCAAGAAACTGTTCTTGAATTGGCGTAAGGTTCGTCGACTCCGCCTGCAGTTCATCTAAATAGCTTTCAAGACTTACACCAGGGGTAGGGTTAGACATGTAGGAACTGATCCTGTCCATTGAAGTAGCAATATGATTTTCAAGTGGAGCCAAGTAAGCCACCGCCCTATCTTGCACATTTCGAAAGTATTGGTCGCTATCCCCTGCTTCATGGCTGAGTTTTGGGAGAATATGCTGTTCCAATTCCGAAGCTAGATTCTGAAGAGAATTTGAAAACTCCTGATCGTGAAGCTCGGCCAAGACATCGACAAATTGTTCAGATCTCAATTGACTCGCACCGTCCTTACTAGCATAGGTATCATAGGATGAGAAGAACGGATTTTCAAAATCTCTTTCGAGATTCGTTAATCCTTTGCCGCCGACTTCCGACTCAGTTCCATAATTTAGTGTCTCATCTGCAAAAGGTGTCTCGAAGTGTCGAAACGACACAACATTTCTGTTATCAGCTGCCATGATCTTGCGGGTTGATT